>CAZDHN010000150.1:0-11122 GCA_964505115.1 uncultured Planctomycetaceae bacterium | reverse complement strand
CTGGTCTCGTCGAGTCGCCAGTAGCCGATCAGCGACGATTCGCCCTTGATAACGTCCACATACCCGGCGCTGGCGCTTGCGGCAATCGCCAGGGTTGCCAGAAGAACCGCCGGCAGCAGGGTTCTCGTTAACGTGGTCATTGCGGTTACTCCTCATGTTGAAGTGAAGTTGGCGCGTTTTGGGCGGCGCGCGGTAAAACAGCATCGGCGGCCGGTTCTCGGCCGTTGGGTTTGGCGGTCGGGCGACTGGCCACGCCCGCCCGAAAGTGTGCTCGAATGGTTGCCCCGTCCAGTGCCCCGTTGTAGATGGCCACCTCGTCGATCCCGCCGAGCCAGTCCCCTCCGATGGTGATCATCGTGTTGGTTGTCTTGCCCGGCGAACCGTGCGCCACCTTCTGGACCGGTTGCCCGTTGATGTACAAGGTGGCGTCGTTGCTACCGTCGAGCGTCACGGCGGCGTATACCCAGGTGTTCAGGGAAACGGTTTCATCGAAGTAGTAATCTTTCACGCGGAAGGTCGTGAAAATGAATCCGGTACGATAGGAACCACCTTCAAGGCGTTCGATATCATATCCGAAGCCCCAGTCGCCCGAGCGGATGAAGCGGCGTCTGGTCTCGTCGCCGTTCCCGACCTTCACCCAGGTCTCCAGGGTGAAGTTGTTGCCCATCTGGTACTCCGTGCCGTCGGCCCTGGCGATCACCAAGCCGGTACCGTCGAACTTCGCGGCGGTGCCCAGGGCGGGCCAAGCGCTGGTCTGGCCAAGCGTGACTCCGCCGCTGTAGGCGCCGTCGTTCTTGTTAGACGAGAGGTCGACGGCCGGCTGCGTGGGGTCGGTCTCGTCCAACCGCCAGTAGCCGATCGGGCGGTCGGCCAGGATGACTTCGGCGTAGCTGCCCGACTTGGGCGGTGGGCCGATGGGGGCCAATCGCGAGAATACCCGGCGGTCGAAGGCGATTGTGCCGGCCTGGTCCCAGCCGGGGTAGAATCGGGCGGCCTGGTTGGCGGTCAGTTTCAACGGTTGACTCGCCTTTTGGCCGGCCAAGACCAATTCGGCCTCGACTTGACCGTTGAACACATGAACCTCGCTCTGGCCGCCTCGGTCGACGCGGAGGCCGAACTCGGTGCCCAGGTCGGTGATTGTGACGGTGGGCGTGGTGACCTGGAAGCCGACCGCCCGGGCGGGTACGAGTGCCCTGAGTTGACCCAAGTCCATGGAGAGGCCAGCGGCCGAGATTACGCCGAGCGTGGCCGGGCCTTCCACGACTACTCGGGCGCCGCGATCGAAGGTTATTTCGATCAGGCCCGAGGCCAGTTCGAGCTTACGCCCCAATGCCAGATGCGAGTCGGGTGCCGGGCCAATAGTATCCTTTTCCCAAACGCAATCCCGTTGGCCGGTAAGCCGGGCGACGTAAACGGGCTCGGGTGCCTGCCCCCATTGCTTCTCGATACTTCGATACAATGGCGCGGCCCAGAAGGCCAGAAGCGTCAGCAGCGAGCCGATCGCCATGGCGGCCACCAGTACCGAGAAGCGGGTTGGGTTGGAGAGGAGGTCGATGCCCTGCTGGAACGAATCGGACAGGAAGCCCAGGATCGGCGACTTGCCGCTTGGAACGTCCTTTGGGCGGGCGTCTTTTTCGCCGACGTGCTCGCCGGCATGTTCGACGACAGCGGCGGCCGTCGCGCCGACTGCCTTTTCCCAGCGGAGCGATCCGTCCAGGTAGAGATAGGACAAGTAGCGTCGTTGGGCTTCTCGGTTCCCGTCGACCAATGACTCCAGCCGCCCGGCCTGCTTGGGCGAGAGTGTGTCCTCGCAGAGTCGTTCGAGCAGACCGTCCAATTCGCGCCAGCGGTTGCGTTGGGTCGTCATGCGCGGTCCTCCATGGCAAGACGCCGATTGGCACACTCCAACAAGGCTCCGCGAATTCGGGATAACGACTTGTAGACCGAACGGACGGGCCGGCCCAACGCCTTGGCCACGCCTCGCGAGGTGCCACCCGGCCGGTAACGCCGGTCGATCAGGTCGCGGTCAGATTCTCCAGGCAATGCCGTAGTGCCCGGGTTTGGGCCTCGAGATAGTTGGCGCTGCGGTCGGACTGGTCGGCGATCTCGCAAACGAAGGCTTCGCCAAAAAGCGGCTTGACTCGATTCTGGCGTGCCCGATGATTGAACACTTCGAACCGGGCGATTTTGCAGGCCCAGGCGCGGAAGTTGGTGCCCGGCTCGAACTGGCCGAACTTCTCCCAAAGCACCAAGCTGGTCTGCTGGAGTATTTCCTCCGCGTCGGCCGGGTTGGGCACCAGCGAGCGGATGTAGTAGTAGACGTGCCGCTGGTCGCGCGTGAAGAGCCGCATGAACGTCTCGGTCAGCAAGCTGTCGGACGATGCGGTCTTTCCGTTCATTCTTGCGGAAACCATGGCTTGAAACTACGGCAGAAGGTGATTGACCGGGAAGGCGAACCAATTCCTACTATTTTACTGTCTCCGATCGAGAATCTACCCTGGAAAAATCACCAGAAATTGAACGGGGGCGACGTAACTGCCGTGCTGGAAACACCTTGCGCACGGCACTAAGATTTCGAGCCGCCCCGTCCGTCCGAGCCACCCCGTCTTCGGCGTGGGTGGCGTGAGAATTCACGACTCGCGGCTCAGAATGCGCTGCCGTCGATTACTTCGCCGTCCTTGCGGTTACCCAGGCGGCGGTGTATTTCCGGATCGATCGAGTAGCTTATCGAGCGGCACGATCCGTCGCAGAGGACCACGTTGAAGGCGCCCGGATGGGCGCTGCCAAACCTGCCGAACCAGTAGGCGCCGGCCCGATCTTGGGTGGGTGGCCGGGAGAGGCTCGTCCAGCGAACGATGTCTTCGTTGTTGCCCATGTACAGGGTCTCGTTGTCGCCGTTGTCGCCGCCCGTGGTGTAGCAGTCCGGGCGGATGTACTTCTCGCCGATCAAGTACGTGTTGCTGCTGCCGTCGAAGACTCGAGCCATCCCGACCTCGCTGCCGGAATAAAAAACGCCGTTAACCCCGGCGGCGATTTCGCGGAAACGGGCAACACCCGTCGACGACTCGGCCGCCGTGATGCTGGCCGGTCCCTCGCAACGGCTGCCGTAGCAGTTGGAGGCAAAGGTGAAAGTATCGCCGCTGTTGCCGGCGTAGTCGGCGCGGGCCGCCTTGGACATATGATTGGTGAAGTAGAATGCCCGCGTGCAGGGATACGGCGCGGCCCGGCGCCGGGTGGGACAATTTAGCACGGACAGCGGCGTTTGGACCATCCGCGAAGCCGCGTCGAGCCGCGCCTGATCAGTCTTGCCGAGTTGCAGGTCGTGAAGCGATTGTTGTTCCAGGTACGGCAACGAGTTGTAGATCCAGCCGCCGGGCTGGCGCCAATTGAAGCCGCGGTCGGGATCGCCGATCCACATCCAACCCCATCCGCCCGCCGGGAAATGCCCCAAGGCCGTATGATGGCCGTGTGCGGCCAGCCCCAGTTGCTTCAGGTTGTTGCCGCACTGCAAGCGGCGTGCAGCCTCCCGGGCCGACTGCACGGCCGGCAGCAACAGCGCGATCAGGATGCCGATGATCGTGATCACGACCAAGAGTTCCACGAGTGTAAACGCTCGTGGAGATTTCAGATTGTCGTCTGCCCGTGGCCCCATTTCCGTCATCCCGGCACGTTACAAATCCTATAATCTGAAATCCCAAATCTGAAATCACCTTCGCCGGCGGAAAGCCAACAGGCCGAGCAGGCCCGTTGCCATCAAGGCCAGCGTGGCCGGTTCCGGTACCTCGGCCAACTGGAATCCCGCCCAGCCGTGGTATGACCCGCTGCTGTCGACCCGTCCAAGAATCGTGCCACTGGTGCTGGACTGGAGCGTGACCAACAGGCCCTTGCCCGTGACGAGGACTGAAGACTCATCGTCCAGCAAGCCATCGCCATCCGTGTCCATCGTCATGTTGAAACCGTAGTAGCCGCCTGTGTGTTCCATGCAATAGAGAAAAAGCTGGTGGGGAGCGTCGGGTTCCAGGTTGGTGAGATTCCAAGTGAATAGCGAAGAAAAATTCTCAAAGTAATCGCTGCGGAGATCGCCCACGCCGACGATGCTGTTCCACGCCGTGCAGGACCCGGCGGTAGACAGACCCACCGGCGTGACCGCCCCCGTGCTGTCTTCGAGCGAGGAGAACGCGGGATCGGTGGCACCGGTATAGGCTATCTCCAGATGGTTCCACTGGTCGGCCACGGCGAACAAGGAGGAGGCCGCGGCCGCATCCGGTTCGACCCCGCTGTGATCCTTTGGATCGGCGCCGCCGACGGTGGCCTGGAAATCCACGCTGATCAACTCACCCTCGACCGGGTGCGCCGGCACAAGCGAGCAGAGCAACACGACCAGCGGAAACACTCCAACCCAGCGCGGCCCGCCCCTTGATATGGCCACGCCGGCTGACAACGAACACTTTCGACAGATTTCTCGAAACATTGCAGATCCTCCTCAAGAAGTAGTGATGCGCGAATTGTTCTACGCGCTATTGGTACGTTCGGACCGGCATACAAATACCGGACCACGTTGTCGACTGTTCTGCTTACTGTTGTGCATCTAACGCCGTTCTTGAATCACCGTGCCCTCCAACTCTACCCGGAGACCCATGGCACTCGTCGAGGCCCGTGGCGGAATCTCGTTTTCCACGTCAATCTCGATAGTATTGGCACCCTCGACGAAGCCCCGAGTGACGGCGAACCGTCGGAAAACACTGTAGGGCGGCAAGGTGCCATGTTTGGCTACGGGAACCTCCCGGCCGTTAAGCCGAATCGCTCCGACGTGATTGTCCGCGATGAACCGACCGTGGATGACCGCCGTCTCCGGCTGGGATCCGGTCAGATCGAACGTGGTGCGAAATGTGTACGTAACGCCGTTGGCCACCGAACCACCCCGCTTCATGGAGATCCAGCAAGATCGCTCCGGCTCGTTCGCCAGCCAGGCAGTGGGGATGCTTGACGGCACCACCGCGGGCTGCGGCTTGAAATCCGGGTCATTGCTGGCGGCGACAACCCGCCAATGAGGATCGGGTTCTCCCTTGGCCACGCCGGGACCGGTATTGAAGATTGCAATCGGCATTCGTTGGAACGTCGGCATCCGGCGCACGAACCGCTCGGGCCGCACCGACATGCCAAGTGTCGACATGCCATCGGGGCCAGGCTTCACGCAGGCCGATTGCCGTTCGCTCAACTCGACTGTCCGTGCCGGCCGGCCGCCCCGCGCCGGCAGATGTACCGCTACCTTGCCTAGAAAAACATGCGTCGTTAACTCGCCCGACCGACTCACTTCCACTCCGAACTCGGTGCCCAGGTCGATGATGGTGGCGGCGGGGGTTTGGATGGTGAAGGGAGTGGCGAGGGACGCGGGGCGATCCGTGGTCGTCTCGTCGGTTTTCTCGATTCTGCCGGTCAACTTGCCGAGCGACAGGAAACCGCCGTTGGGCATGGCGACTTCGTAAGTGGCTGGTCCCTGGAGGATAACACTTGCCCCGCTGTCATAGGTGATCTCGGCCAGACCCGCCAGCAGTTCGAGTTGTCTTCCCAGAAACAGTGGCTGGCCTACAACCGGGGCCGAGTGTGGGTCGGACCATATGCAGTCGACGGAACGCGTGAGCCGGGCTACGTGGGCCGTCTCAACCGCTGGCTCCCGCCAGCGGCTATTGTTTCGATACAAGGGCGCGGCCCAAAAGGCCAGCAGCGTTAGCAGCGAGCCGATCGCCATGGCGGCCACCAGTACCGAGAAGCGGGTGGGGTTGGAAAGGAGGTCGATGCCCTGCTGGAACGAATCGGCCAGGAAGCCCAGGATGGGGGAAGAGGTGGCCGGTTCGGTCGGGCACTTTTCGGCGGAGGGGTTCACCAAGTCTTCTGGCGGAGTTTTGCGCCCCGGGGCGCCGCCGCGGAGGCCGAGGCCCGCGTGGATGTCCATGTAGCAGAGGTACTGCCAGCGCGCGGTTTGGTCGTCGCGGAGCAGCCCGTCCAGCCGAGCCGCCTCCTCGACGCCGAGCCGCCCGTCGCAGAGATTGTCGAGCAGGGCGTAGAGTTCTTCGTGCCGGTCGGCCTTGGCTTTCATGCGTGCTCCTCCGTCGCCAAGGCGGCATCGATGCACCGCTTCAGCGCTCGGCGAATGCGGCTGAACGAGTGGCGGACCGAACTGGCCGAGCGACCCAGCGGCTTGGCGATGCTTTGGGAGTCGGCCTTGTGGCGGTAGCAGGCGTTGATCAGTTCGGAGTCCTTCGGGGAGAGTTTTTCCAGGCATCCGGCCAGCGCCCGGTGGCGGCGCTCCAAGAGGTCCGACTTCTCGACCGCCTCGCTGGCCAGCAGTTCGACGACCTCGCCGCCGAGGCCAAACGGCTGGCGGCTTTTTCGCTGGCGGTACTTGAGCACCTCCAGATAGGCGATGCGGCAGGCCCAGGCCATGAAGTTCGTGCCGAGGCTGAAGGAGTCGGACTTTCGCCAGATGATCAGATTCGTCTCGCCGAATATCTCTTCCGCGTCGGCCTGATTGGGGACAAGGGTGACGATGTATCGGTAAACGCGCAACTGATGGCTACTAAACAGCCGCAGGAACTCCTCGTGCTCCGGCGACTCGGCCGGTTCACGATTTATGCCGAAGCGAGCCCTATTCACGTTAGATCCGTTAGATCGCAAATCATCTCCCGGACGGCGCGGACCCATGGCAAAGGAAATCTCCTACTATATTACCCAGCCAATTGCCGGACTGCGAAGTAGAATCCGCAAGAATCCCGGCAGGTCGTTAGAATACCCCGCCAGTAGGGTGGTGGGTGCGATGCCCGCCTATCAGCCAAGGATCCGCTTCCAGCGGTCCAGGTTCCACTGGACCTTTTCGGCCTGGGTCATCTTGCCGAAATCGGGCTCGTTTGCAACTTGGCGGGTGGAACCGGTTGTGGCCACGGAAGGTTTCTTGCTGCCGCTGCCGCTGTAGGCGCTGGCCGTGTCGGTCTGCTGGAGGTCTTCTTCCAGCGATCGGTGCGGCTGGACGTTCAGGCGCTGGAGGTCGCCGTGATAGGCTCGGACCGCTTCGGCCGGGTCGATCTCGTCGTCGGCAACCGCGCGGAGGTAGCGGACGAACGTGAGTTGATGCTCGGCGTTGTTGATCTTACGCCCAAATAGCGCCACCCGGGCACCGTACTTCTTCGCTTCCCAAAGCATATGGAAGGCGTCCATCGTGGTGCCGGCCGATCCGCCCAGGATACCGACCACGACCGACGAGTCGTAGCGGGCCAGCGCTTCCATGGCGGCCGGGCCGTGGTAAGCGATCTTCAGGAACAGCGGTCGGCCCCGACTGGTTACGCCGGCCAGCGTGCGTACGATGTTATCGTTGATGAAGCGCGACATGTTCTCCGGCGTGTTTTCGCCGGGAGCGTTCGGATCGAAGACTTCGAGAAAGTGGCGGAATCCCTTGGCCTCGGACTCCAGGCGGAAGGCCTGGTATGCCTCTAGCGAGCGATGGTCCAACTCCACGTCGTTGTTGAAAGTGACCGAGTAAAGGCCAAGGTCGGCACCCGTGCCGCGCGCGCCCGGCTCGCACTCCTGCTTGCCGCACATGATGTGGTCGATTGTCGCCGAGCGGAAAGGCTGCGAGGGCTGCGACGAATACCGCCCGGTGCCGCCGGCCAGCCAGATGTCGCTCGTATCGTTCGCCCGAACCGCCGGCGTGACGTGGCTGTTGTCGAAGAGCCGCTCCTGGATGGTGAGCACTTCGCTGGAGCTGGCGCTCATCAGCATGATGTCGACCAACCCCTGGCGGACGATGTCGCGCATCAGTTGGCGATACTCGTCCAGCGTGCGGAAGAGTGCTTCGTGAGCGTAATGTTCCGGACTACGGCCGGGGGCGGACAGACCGAAGGCCATGTCGGCGTCTTTGGCGTCGGCGATAATGAAGTCTTTACAGGATCGGTCGGCCAGGATCCGTGCAAGTTTCTGGTCGAGTGACTTCTGCATGGGGAGAGATTCCTGTATCTGGGGTGGCTCTTATACTTGGGGTATCAGCGGTGTGCTGGCAAACTATCGATTATAAACCATACACTACCGATAAGCCAGTATGGTCCGATTATCCCGGATTTTCCGGCGATTGCGGCTTGTTTTAGTCCAGGGGCTCCGCGACGCAACACCCGTTAAGCCGCGACCGTTGGTCGCGCACGAGGCAAAAGGGCAGGCAGGTCGCCGAAACTCTCGGCGGGCCACTCATCGGGGGGGCAAATGGCGTGGGCCTTGCAAATTTCGGCCGGATTGGCCATGTTGGGGAGGTGAACCAAGGCACTAGTGGTCTGTCCATGTTGACATTACTAGTAGCTGAACTTGCAAAAGTTCAGATTAGCGTCCGACGGGCTGAATTCTTGCGAATCCAGCTACTGGTAAACTCAAAGTGGAC
This sequence comes from uncultured Planctomycetaceae bacterium, assembly GCA_964505115.1. GTDB lineage: Bacteria > Planctomycetota > Planctomycetia > Pirellulales > Thermoguttaceae > CAZDHN01. The sequence goes on along the minus strand of CAZDHN010000150.1, from coordinate 2,703 downwards.
AGACCACTAGGGCCATTCATCCCAAGCCGGGAGATGTAACACGTGATCGACGAAAAGCTGTTGGATATACTCGCCTGCCCCGAAAATCACACCTCGCTCAGCCTGGCCGACGAACAACTGCTGGCCAAGCTCAACAAGGCGATATCGGCCGGCAAGTTGAAGAACAAGGCGGGCCAGCCGGTCGAGGAGCCAGTCGAGGGCGGACTCGTCCGCGAGGACCGGACCCTGCTCTACCCGATCGTCGACGGTATCCCCGTGCTGCTGATCGACGAAGCGTTGCCGCTGGATCAGATTTAGAGGGACCAGGGATTAGGGGCCGGGGGAAGTGTTTTCTGGCCCCTGGTCCCTGACCCCTGGCCCCTAACGTTTTGCAGTTGGAGTTTAGGAGGTCTAGCTGAATGGCCGAGAAAACGATTTTTGGAAAGATTATCGATCGGGAGATTCCCGCCAAGATCGTCTACGAAGACGATCTCTGCCTGGCCTTTGAAGACATCAACCCACGGGCGCCCGTCCACCTGATCGTGATCCCCAAGAAGGAGATCTCCTCGGTCGACGATATTGCCGACGCCGACGCCTCGCTGGTCGGGCACCTGTTCGTGGCCATGGGCAAGATGGCCGCCGAGTTGGGACTGACCAACGGTTATCGGATAGTAACCAACTGCGGCCGCGACGCTGGACAGGAGGTCATGCACCTGCATTTCCACCTGCTGGCCGGCCGCCCGTTGAACTGGCCGCCAGGCTAGAAAGCCGCGACCGGTGGTCGCGCTGGAAGTTTCGGAATACTGCGTGCCTCTTTGTTTCGCGCGACCAACGGTCGCGGCTTTATAGGTGTCGTGCCGGCGTTGTTACATCCTACCGCGGAGTTCACATCCCATGAAACGCCTGCTCCTGCTACTGCTGATCGCCTGTTTGTCGCCGGGTGGCGTTTATGCGCATCATCCCAAGGGGGTAACGTACAAGATCTTTCAGTTCCCGGCCGATAAGCTCCCCAAGATCGACGGCGACCCGGCCGACTGGCTGGTCGTGCCCGAGGAGCTGATGATCGACGGCTCGCACCTGATGGATACGGTGATGGGCAAAGGTACGAACATGGACCCGAAGGATCTGGCCGTCGAAGTCAAGGTTGCCTGGAGCCCCAAAACCAATCGGCTCTATTTCCTCTACAAGATGCACGACGACATGCACAACTTCAATCTCGCCCGGGGCGATATCTTTGAAGTGGTCGTCGACGCCGATCATTCGGGAGGCCGCTACCATAGCTTCGACGACGTTGACGAGAAGAGCGAAGCACGGCTGAAAAGCACGACGGCCCAAAACTATCACATCTATACGCCGCCGGCCAAGGGCAAGGCCTGGGCCTGGGTGTGGGGCGAGCAACAGTGGCTGATCGAAAAGCCCTGGGCCGAACATGCCTTCAAATACGACTTCGGCTTCAAGCAGCCCGGCCTGCTCTACCTCGAGTTCTACATCACGCCCTTCAACTACGCCAGCTTCCGCGGCCCACAATATAGCGCGCTGCACAAGATGGAGGAAGGCGAGACGATTGGGCTCTCCTGGTCGGTGCTCGATTACGACGAAGACGACAATCGCTACGAGGGGTTTTGGAACCTCTCGCACCACACCCGAATGGATCGCGACGCCAGCCTGCTGCCCAACTTCAAACTGATGCCGTTGGCGCCACGGCGATGAAATCGGGCCACGCCAACGCGCCGGGCAAGGTGAGGCCGCTAAATGTTGAATTGATAACGGGATTCTTATGAACGAACAACCTGGATACTGGAATCGGCGCGCGTTCCTGGCGGCGCTGGGTAGCGCGAGTCTTGTCGGCCCGGCGCGGGGAGTGTGTCTGGCGGCTGCGAAAAGACCGATCAAGCTGGGGTTCGATAACTTCTCGATCCGGGCTTTCGACTGGCGAGCACCGCAACTGATCGACTACGCCGCGTCGCTGAAGGTCGATACGTTACTGCTCTCCAATCTCGATGTATTCGAAAGCCTCGACGCCGACTACCTGAAGCAAATTCGCGCCCGGGCCGATCGGGCGGCCATCGAGTTGCAGGTCGGCACGGGAAGCATCTGCCCCACGTCGCGGTCGTACAACGAGAAGAAGTGGGGTAAGGCCGAGGACCACGCGCGACTCCTGATCCGTACCGCCAGCCGGCTCGGGAGCCCCGTGGCAAGATGCTACCTCGGCAGCGGGCGCGATCGCAGTGGCGACGGCGGCATCCAGAAACAGATCGACCAGACCGTCAAGGTCCTCAAGGCCGTCAAGAGCGAGGCGGAAGACGCGAACCTGAAAATCGCCGTCGAAAATCATGCCGGCGACATGCAAGCCTGGGAACTCGTCGGCCTGATCGAAGCCGCGGGCCGTAGCTTCGTGGGCGCGACCATGGACCCGGGCAACGCCGCCTATACCATCGAGGACCCGATGGTCAACCTGGAGCTACTCGGCCCTTACGTGGTCACCACGGGCATCCGCGATACGGCCGTTTGGGAGACGGAAGACGGTGCCGCCGCCATGTGGACCAACATGGGACTCGGCAGCGTCGACTGGCCGAAGTACGTCACCCGCTTCGCGGAGTTGTGTCCCGGTGTTCCGTTCGTGCTGGAGGTCATCTCCTACAGGTGGGGCAACGAATCGCCGTACCTCAAGCCCGAATTCTGGGCAAGATTCCCCAACGCCCGGGCCGCCGAGTTCGCCCGCTT
>CAZDHN010000149.1:0-11170 GCA_964505115.1 uncultured Planctomycetaceae bacterium | reverse complement strand
TTGGGGATTGGGGATTGGGGATTGGGGATTGGGGATTGGGGATTGGGGATTGGGGGCGATCCGCAAGGTTGGCTTTTTGGGGAGGGCGAAAATTGGCCTTCCATTGCCCGGCTGCCTATAATTGTAAGTAATCCATCCATTATTGATCTTTGCATGGTCAATACGCGGATCAAGGGGGTTTCGCCGGGGGAACCGGGCTTCGCCCTCGATCATTGACCATGCAAGGGTCATTAACTCCCGCAACAATCACCAGACGAGTTGCACTGGCCGATGTCTGAACTCGATGATTTCTCCGTATCCCTGGAAAATTTCTCCGGAACAACCCGGTTATTTCCCTTACCCAATCTGGTGCTGTTCCCGCACGTGCTGCAGCCGTTGCACATATACGAGCCCCGCTACCGCGAATCGCTCGACGAGGCCTTGGCCGGCGACAGCCTGATGGCAATGGCAACCCTTGCGCCGGGTTGGGAGAACGATTACGAGGGCCGGCCGCCGCTGTATCCGTCTGCCTGTCTGGCCCGAATCATCCTGTCTCACAAGCTGGAAGACGGCACCTCCAACGTAATGCTGATGGGCTTGGAGCGAATCAGGATTATTCGGGAGCTTTCCCCGATCAAGAGCTTCCGCGAGGTGGAAGTCGAGATTTGCGAAGACCAATACCCGATTGAAAGGGCGGCCGCTCGGGCGGCGCTTTTCCGCGAACTCCACGACGCACTAGTCAGAATTGCCCCCGGTTTGCACCTGATCCAGGAGCAACTCGACCAACTGCTGGCTAGCGGTCTGCCGCTGGGCGTGTTGACCGACATTCTCGGCTACACCATGGATATCGACGTCGACCGGAAGCAGGCGTTGCTGGCCGAACTGAATGTCCACCGCCGCGCGGAGATGCTGCTGGAACATCTCGACACGGAATCCGGCGAGCCTGCCTGTTGCGAGGCCGAGGGTCTCGTCTTCCCACCCCGCTTCAGCGACAACTGATACCGTCGCGACCAGCGTCCACGTTTGCACCGGCGCGAACCCGCAAGCGGTCCGGCAACCCCCCGTTGACGGTGCCGATCGGCGTCTCTATCATTAGGGTAGCGTGGCACAACTTCCGCGTCCGGGTGCCACTGCTGGCTTGCCCAGCAGTGTTTTGCGGGATTTGTGTTTCGCACTGCTGGACAAGTCAGCAGTGGCACCCCCGGCGCGGCCGTCAACTTGTGAATCGATCACCAGCCTTTTTGGTTGTGATCCCAGACAAGGATACAAATGTCTTCCTCCGACGATTCAGAGCGAGTTACCGGCAGTCTGGCCGACGAGTTGCATACGGCGGACGACCAACCGGTTGGGCAGATCGACAAGCCGCGTATTGAACGGGCGGTCCGCGAGATACTGCTGGCCGTGGGTGAAGACCCGGACCGCGAAGGGCTACGTGGCACACCCAACCGGGTCGCGCGAATGTACGCCGAGATGTTCCGCGGACTGCACGACGACCCTCGGGTTCACCTGAAGAAGTTCTTCAACGAAAAGTACGACGAGATCGTCCTGGTTCGAGATATCAGTTTTGACAGCATGTGCGAACACCACATGCTGCCGTTCATGGGCAAAGCTCACGTCGCATACTTACCCAGCGGTCGCGTGATCGGTTTGAGTAAGTTAGCCCGGGTGGTGGAAAGCGTCGCCCGACGGCCGCAGGTCCAGGAGCGAATGACCGTGACGATTGCCGATCTACTGCTTTCGGAATTGCAGGCGCGGGGCGTGGCGGTGGTGATCGAGGCGGTTCACACCTGCATGACGGTTCGCGGAGTGCGCAAGCCGGGAAGCGTCTGTATCACCTCGGCCATAAAGGGCGCATTCCGGAAGGATCCCTCGACCCGGGCGGAACTCATGACGTTAATCTATGGCGATCGTCGCTGAGAGCATGGCGCCCGACCGGTAAATTCTCAAATTGTAAAGACCAGCGGCATTGAGCCGACGCAACGAGCTTCCGGACAGGCGGTTGGGGGCGAGGGACGAGGGGCGAGAATATACACCGGCGGATCTTCCTTCCCTAATCCCTAATCCCCAATCCCTCGAACCGTCTACCTATTTGGCGATCAACCAATGGACCAATTGGATCAGCAACACGAGCGGCTCCAAGACGACCTGCGGGGACTGATTGCGGGCGACGTTCACTGCGACGACATCTTCCTGCAGCTCTACTCCTGCGACAGCAGCATTTTCGAGATCAAGCCGCTGGGCGTGGTCCGGCCCAGTTCGGCCGCCGACGTCATCGCCTGCGTGCGCTACGCCGCCGATAAGCAGATCCCCCTGCACGCGCGCGGCGCCGGTTCCGGCGTGGCGGGTGAATCGCTCGGGCCGGGAATAATCGTCGATTTCTCCAAGTATTTGCGGCGAATTATCGAGACCGGGGAAGAAACGGTTCGCGTGCAGCCGGGTATCGTCCGCGAGCGGCTCAACTCGCACTTGCGAGACAGAGGACGCATCTTCGGCCCCGATCCGGCCACCGGCAGCGTAACCACCGTCGGCAGCACTATCTCCATCGACGGCGCCGGCAGCCATTGGCTCAGGTACGGATCGGCCCGTGACCACGTACGCTCGCTGCAAGTTGTACTTGCCGACGGGCATTTGATCGAGGCGGGTCGCGAGCCGCTGTTCGACGGCGGAAGTAACGACAAGGACCCTCGCAAACGGGAACTCATCGACCGCCTGGCCCGACTGCTCGGCAACAACGCCGACCTGATCCGGCGCGAGCAGCCGGCGGACCGGCCCAACCGTTGCGGCTACAATCTGGTCGACGCACTGGGCGACGGGTACATCGATCTGTCCAAGTTGTTCGTGGGTTCGGAGGGCACGCTCGGATTGATAACCGAAGCAACCCTTTCCACCGAGCCGCTGCCTCGGCATCGCGGCGTGGCGCTGCTATTGTTCGACAGTTTGGATAAGGCCTGTCGCGCGGCCTTGAAGATAGAAGCTCACAAGCCGAGCGTCTGCGATCTATTGGACCGCCGGCATTTGAGTCTGGCTCGCGAGATCGAGGTCCGCTTCGATCTGCTGGTGCCCGGCGAGACCGAAGCCGTGCTCTTGGTCGAACAAGACGGGCAGCAGAAAAGCGATGTCCGCGAACGGCTCCATCAACTGGTTGACGAGGTCCGCCACCGCGACCGGTTGGCATTCGGTGCCCGGCTGGCATTCGATCAGGCCGAAATGAATCTGTTCTGGCAACTCGCCCTGAAGGTCAAGCCGGCCTTGTACCAGATGAAGGGAGCGGCCAGACCGGTGCCCGTGGTCGACGATCTGGTGGTTCCACCGGAGATGTTGGGCGAGTTCCTCGTGCAGCTTCAAAACGTGCTGAAGCGATATCAGGTAACCGCGGCCGTGTCGGCCCATCCCGCCCAAGGGCTCCTGCACGTCCAACCGCTTCTCGACTTATCCAACCCGGAGGACGTCGGGGAAATGCTCCGCCTTGTCGACGAGCTTTACGACGAGGTATTCAGGGTGGGTGGTACTATCGGAGGTGAACACGGCTTCGGGTTGACGCGTACGCCCTTCATTCACCGCCAAAGCGTCCCGCTCTATAAGCTGTTTCGACAGGTCAAGCAGATCCTCGACCCCGACAACATCCTTAACCCCGGCAAGATCGTCAGCGATTCGTCGACGTTGCCGACAACCGATCTGCGGCCGTTCATTGCGGCGGCGCCCGGCTCCTCGCGGCCCGAAACCGAGGAGGACGAATCGCCCGGCCTCCGCGATTTGACGGAATTGCAGCTCAACTGGGAGCCGGAGAAGTTGGTGGAGGCCGCCCGGCGGTGTAACGGCTGTGGACGCTGCCGCACCCAAGGTGGCGACACGCGGACCTGCCCGATCTTCCGCCTCTTGCCGGCCGAGGAGTATTCGCCGCGTGCCAAAGCCAATTTGATTCGCGGCGTGCTGACCGGCCGTCTCGAACTGAGCAGTCTGACGTCCGATCAGTTCAAGACAGTGGCCGATCTTTGCGTCAACTGCTATATGTGCCTGCTGGAATGTCCGGCCGAGGCGGATGTCCCTCGGCTGATGGCCGAAGGCAAGGCCGCCTACGTGGCGGCTAACGGCTTGAAGCCGTCGGATTGGGTCATGACGCATCTCGATTCGGTGCTCTCGCTGGCCGCTCTCGGCCGGCCGCTGCTGAACTGGGCGCTCGGCAATCGGCAAATGCGCTGGTTAATGGAGAAGACGTTGGGTATCGCCCAAGGGCGAAAACTACCCCGGCTTGCCTCTCCCACTTTCATTCGCCGCGCCGCCCGACGCAAACTAACCAAACCCGCCAGGCACGGCGGACGGAAGGTCGTCTATTTTGTCGATACGTTCGCCAACTATCACGACCCGCAACTGGCCGAAGCGCTGGTCGACATAATGGAACACAACGGCATATCGGTCTTCGTTCCTCCGGAGCAGCGTCCGTCGGGCATGTCGGCCGTCTCTTGCGGCGCGCTCGATTCGGCTCGACAACTGGCCCGACTGAACGTCGCCGCGCTGGTCGAGGCGGTCCGCCAGGGCTACCACGTTGTTGCCACCGAGCCGGCCGCCGCATTGTGTCTGATCCGCGAGTACCCGAATCTGCTCGATGACGACGACGCCCGACAGGTCGCCGAGAATACCAGCGAGGCGTGTACGTATCTCTGGCGAATGCACACCCTGGGAAAGCTGCAACTCGACCTCAAGCCGATCAACTTCACGGTCGGATACCACACGCCCTGCCGCCTGATGGCGCTAAAGGTCGGCTCGCCCGGCGAGAACTTGCTAGGGCTGATCCCCGGCTTGACGGTCGAACATATCGAAGAAGGCTGCTCGGGAATGGCCGGCACCTTCGGCCTGGCAAGCCGCAACTACCGCACCAGCCTTCGGGCCGGCTGGGGGTTGATCTCCCGGCTCCGCGACCCGGCCATCCAGGCGGGCGTAACCGAATGCAGTGCCTGCAAAATTCAGATGGAGCAGGGCACCACCAAGCCGACCGTGCATCCGCTCAAACTGCTTGCCGGCGCGTACGGACTCCTGCCCGAGAGTGCCGCGCTGCTAACCAATCCGGGCGAGGAATTGATCGTAACATGAAAATAAGTGTTCGATTATTTGCGGCCACTCGCCAGACCGCCGGTTGCGACTCGGTCGAGATCGAACTGCCGGACGGAGCAACGGTCGGACAATTGCGGCTCGGCTTGGCCAGGCAGGTGCCCGCCCTGGCGACGCTGATCGAGCACGCGACATTCGCACTTGACGCTGAATACGCCGACGACGAAGCAATCATTCACCCCGGCGGCGAAGTGGCCTGCATCCCGCCGGTAAGTGGCGGTTGAGGCAACCGCCCTTTGCCAGTGGCCCTTTGCCAGTGGGCCGTTGCCAGACGACGAGAAAAGAGCGATAATCCAGGTGGCGGTTGGAAACGTTTTCGAGGGAACATTCGTGCGACAATGATACAGTTGACGGAAAAAGCAATTGATGTCTCGGCGGTCATCCAGTCGGTCGAGAACCCGGCGGCCGGCGCGGTTGTCTTGTTCTTGGGCACCGCTCGAGACATGACCGACCAACAGCCGGTCGAGTCGTTGGAGTACGAGGCCTACCCCGAAATGGCCGAGCGAAAGCTGGCCGACTTGGAGAATCAGGCCCGACGGCTATGGGAACTCGTCGATTGTGCGATCGTCCACCGACTGGGGGCCGTGCCCATCGGCCAAACCTGCGTGGCCATCGCGGTCAGTTCGGCCCATCGCAAAGAAGCGTTCGAGGCCGGTCGCTGGCTGATCGACCAGATAAAGGAAGTCGTTCCCATCTGGAAGAAAGAACACCTGACCGACGGCTCCGGCAGGTGGGGAAAAACCGAAAGGAAAGCGGAAAGCGGAAAGCCGAAAGCGGAGAGATAGACGCGACCGGCCCCGGCGTCTCAACTATCAACCATCAACTATCAACTATCAACTACTTTGAACCTCAACCAACCACTTGTCGATGGCTTTGGCCGGCCGCATACCAGTCTTAGGGTATCGGTGACCGATCGCTGCAATCTGCGCTGCTCCTATTGCATGGGGCCCGAGGGCGTGCCCGCCAAATCGCACGAGGAAATCATGCGATTCGAGCAGATCGAGCGATTTGTTCGAGTGGCCGCCGGCTTGGGAATTCGCAAGGTGCGGCTTACCGGCGGCGATCCGCTGGTGCGAAAACATATCTGCCGCCTGGTGGAAATGCTGGCCCAACTGCCGGGCATCGATGAGCTGACAATGACGACCAACGGCGTGCTGCTGGACCGGTACGCTCGCGACCTGAAAAACGCCGGCTTAGACCGGCTCAACGTCAGCCTCGATACGTTAAACCGCGAGCGGTTCCGCCAGATCACCAATCGCGACGAACTCCCGCGGGTGCTTCGGGGAATAGAGGCCGCCCGCGCGGCCGGGTTCAATAACATCAAGCTCAACGCCCTGGCCATCCGCGGAATGACCGAAAAGGAGGTCGTCCCGCTGGCCCTGTTCGCTCGTCAGAACGAACTCCAGTTGCGTTTCATCGAGTTCATGCCGCTGGATGAGCATCGGCGTTGGAACAGCGAAAGCGTCCTGTCGTGCGAAGAGATCATCGGCATGCTTGCCGACGCCATCGGCCCGCTCGAGCCGGTAGCTCAAGCTTCCGCGAACGGGCCGGCCAAAGAATACCGGTTTGCGGACGGCATCGGACTGATCGGTTTGATTAGTACGGTCACCCAACCGTTTTGCCATCGCTGCAACCGGCTCCGGCTGACCGCCGACGGCAAGATTCGCAATTGTCTCTTCTCAAAACGGGAATGGGATGCTCGGTCGCTGATCGAGGAGGGCGGTAGCGATGAACAACTTGCCCGGCTGATCGTCGACGCCACGGCGGCCAAGCGCAAAATTCGCGGCAGCGAGAGCGGCCAGTTCGTGCGCAACCATCGCTCCATGCACCAAATCGGCGGCTAGTGCTCCGTACCACGGGCCTCAAATCACAACCACACAAATAGATTTCAATGAGCGAGAAACCCTGGTATCGGGAAGGGCTCCGTTTCAAATGCACCGGCTGCGGCGATTGCTGCACTGGTGACCCGGGCCACGTCTGGGTAAACAAGGCCGAGATTAAATTGCTCGCCGCAACTGTCGGGTTGCCGGTGGCCGAGTTTGAAAAGACGTTCGTCCGCAAGGTGGGCATCCGCAAGAGCCTGATCGAACTGGCCAACGGCGACTGTTCGTTGTGGGATCGGATCACCGGGCGCTGCAAGGTTTACGCCGCGCGTCCCCGGCAGTGCCGCACCTGGCCGTTCTGGCATTCGAATCTTCGCACTCCGGAAACTTGGGACGAAACATGCCTGGCCTGCCCCGGCGCCGGCCGCGGCCCGCTTGTGCCCCTGTCCGAGATCGAGGCCCAACAAGGCGTTACCCGGGTATAACTCTCTCATTTCCGACCTCCCAGATCCGAATTCCGACTTCCGAGCTCCGACTTCGGAATTCCGATTATGTGGATTCTACCGTCTGGCTGGAGTTTTCCGGTCAGGCACCCGATATAACCTTTTAGCCACGGCTGTTCGCGCGGTGTGTGTGCGCTCGGTGTGGCGGGTGTTTTTTCGTTAGTCGTTACGGTATCAGGACTTATGGGAAAGCGCCCGGTTTTCAGCCGGCTGTCGATGGCTAAGTTCTTTGACAATAAGCACTTAACAACAAATGCCCGACCGGTGGGTTACGCCGATTGTCGGGCGCGAAGCGTAGGGGATTTGTCGCCAGAGGGCACCCCGAAGCGTGATTGATCTTGACTGTAGTCGTTACGGCACCTACACTTGGAGCATCATTGGGCGGATCCACGGGAGCCGCTGCCGGGGCAATTTCGACCCCTTCTCCGAGGAGAGTTGAGTCGTGACCAAGAAAGAGATTGTCAGGACGATTTCAGAGCAGATTGGGTTGACCCAATTGAAGACCAAGGAGATCGTCCAGAAGACGTTCGACGCCATCGTTGAGACGTTGGTTGAAGACCGTCGGATCGAGCTACGGAACTTCGGGGTCTTCGAGGTGAAGCGGCGAGCGCCCCGCAAGGCCCGCAATCCGCGAACGGGCGACAAAGTGTTCGTTCCGGAGAAGTTCGTGGTGACCTTCAAGCCAGGCAAGGAGATGGAGGAGCGTGTTCGCGAGTTGGAGCGTCGCGAGGCGGCGGCCCAACAGGCGTCACGGGCCGGTGGCTCGGCGACACCGCTTTCCGAAACACTTGGCAGCCCAACAGGTTACGGCTCCAGCCCAGAGAGCAGCTAACTTCCCGCACAGTCGGCATCCCCCCGCGGCCGACAACCAAATCAAACTTTCCGAAGTCGCCGTCGAATATCCGAAACTTATCCCGCTTGACTTCGGGACGCACCTTATCTGCTTATCCGTCGATCCGGCCGTGTCAACTCGGATCGATATTTCGACGAAATCGCATTTCTGTCGGCGATGTCCGCAAAGAGTACCGGTACGCGCTTGGAAGCGCTGCAACTTACGTTTCAGGGAGGAGTTACGCCATGCGCAAATTGCTTATGGCTGTCGCGTTTGGCTTGCTGATGAGTACCACGGTTGGATGTATTATTCCCGCCTACTCGGGCGATCCAGCGCGCCGCACGCAGCAGTTGATCTTCACGTCGGAAAACCTGCGACTGCTGCTGGATGAATGGGAACGAGTTTGGTTCCTCGATCAACCGGATCATTGTACGCCATACCGCACGCACGGCGGCGTTATATAAACGCCGGGCCGACCATTGGATTGCCGCCCTGCTGGCGGGCAATTCCAAGATGACGGCCCGGTGGGTTGAATGCCGGTCGTAGCGAGCCGATGGGGTGTGCGCGATTCGGCAATGCGCGAACATCGGCATCTTCCGCACGAGGGCCTTCCAAGGCCCTCGGTTTCTTGTATGATGGTCTTTTCAGGCCGTCGTTTCCTCCGCGTTCGATGGCCCCGCAAGAGCGTCGAATACCTGCCCGCGGAAGAACTATTTTCGATTGCCGGAACACGTGAATCCCGCCGACGTCAAACTCGATGTGCAACTCGGCCGACTGCGGCTGGCCAATCCAATCGCCGTCGCCTCCGGCACGTTTGGATACGCCCGAGAGATGGAAGCCTTGGTCGATCTGGGGCGACTCGGGGCAATTCTGCCCAAAACGATCACGCAAGAGCCGCGGCCTGGAAACGCGCCGCCTCGGACCGTCGAGACCAGGGGCGGCATGATCAACTCGATCGGCCTGGATAACGACGGTATCGAGGCCTTCGTCGCCGAGAAGCTACCCTACCTGGCCAGTCTCTCCAGCCCGATCATCGTGAGCATTGCCGGTCGAACCGCCGACGAGTTCGTCCGGATGGGCGGGCGGCTCGATGGCTTGCCAGGCGTGGCCGCGCTGGAACTGAACATCTCCTGCCCAAACGTCAGCGGCGGGGTCGACTTCGGCACTGATCCGGCAATGTGCGAAGAGTTGGTAGCCGGTGTTCGCCGCGCGTGTTCACTTCCGGTGCTTGCCAAGTTGACGCCAAACGTCACGAACATTACCGCGGTTGCCAAGGCGGCCGAGGCCGGCGGCGCCGACGCGATCTCGCTAATCAACACCTGCCTGGCAATGGCCATCGACTGGCGCCGGCGGCAGCCGCGGCTTGGCAACGTATTGGGGGGCCTCAGCGGACCGGCCATCAAGCCGATTGCCCTGCGAGCCGTGTATCAGGTGGCCGGGGCGCGGAAATTGCCGCTGCTGGGGATCGGCGGCATAGACTCGATCGACGACGTGATGGAGTTCCTCGTGGCCGGCGCCTCGGCCGTCCAGATCGGCACGGCCAACTTCTATAACCCCACCGTTTCCATCGACCTTCTCGACCGCCTGCCCGCCGCCCTGGCGGAACTCGGAGCAAGTAGCGTCGATCAAGTGGTGGGCACAATCCAGCGTGATCGGTAGCCGGCGGGCGCCGTCAGACCGCCCTTCGACAGATGCCCCCCGGTGCGGTATAATGGCCAGTCTGGATTATTCATTGCTTGGTCCGGGTTAGCCCGGTCGCCTGCGACCGGTAAGCGGGACGGCTTCCGCTGCTTCACCCGTCGCGGGCGACGGGGCTAACACGCGGGCCACGAAAGGGGACAGGTCCATGTTTTCGGCTTGCACTTGCAGCGAAGTGGACACCCAATCGGCCGAAAAATGGACCAGTCCCCAGTGTAGGAGCAACGATGCGAGTATTATCCGGCATTCAACCCACGGGCAGGTTCCATTGGGGGAACTATTTCGGAGCGATCCGGCAGTACATCGATCTGCAGGGCGACCCGGAAGACGCCTTCTACTTCATTGCCAATCTGCATGCACTAACCACGGTCCGCGATCGGGACGAATTGTGGCAGTGGACCTTGGACGCGGCAATCGATCTGGTCGCGCTGGGGCTCGATCCGGAGAGGGCCACGCTCTTCGTGCAGTCCGACGTGCCCGAGGTCAGCGAACTCTGCTGGCTGCTGATGACCGGAGCGCCGCTGGGGCTGCTGGAGCGCTGCCACGCCTACAAGGATAAGCGTGCGCGCGGGCTTTCGGCCGACGCCGGCCTGTTCGCCTACCCGGTGTTGATGGCGGCCGATATCCTGATCTACGATTCCGATACGGTCCCGGTCGGCGAGGACCAGGGCCAGCACATCGAAGTCTGCCGCGACCTGGCGGCCAGCTTTAACCATCAGTATGGCGAAACGTTCGTGATGCCGAAGGCGCAGATCATCGACACTTCGGCCCGCGTACCGGGTGTCGACGGCGAGAAGATGTCGAAAAGCTACAACAACACGCTGGCAGTGTTCGAGGCCCCGAAGGTTCTCACCAAGCAGATCATGCGGATCAAGACCGACTCCCGCCCGATGGATCAACCCAAGGACCCGGACAGCGACCATCTGTTCCAACTCCACTCGCTGTTTGCCGAGGAGGCCCAGCGGGAGGAGATGGCGGCCATGTATCGTCGCGGAGGGTTTGGGTACGGTACGGTCAAGAAGGCGTTAGCCGATCTGGCGGTCGCGTATTTCGAGGAAGCCCGGCAACGTCGTCGGGAGTTGGAGTCGCAACCGGAAAAGATACGCGAGATACTGGGTGACGGCGCCGTCCGCGCCCGAAAGAAGGCTACTGAAGTGCTGCGGCGGGCCCAAGCGGCCTGCGGGCTGCGGTCGGTCTCTTGACGTTTCCGATAGATCAGTCTTGTAGGT
>CAZDHN010000148.1:4167-11187 GCA_964505115.1 uncultured Planctomycetaceae bacterium | reverse complement strand
CGGCTGGACTTCCGGCCTCGCAGTAGATGGCTGGTGAGAAATGCGGGCTAGGCTTTTGGAACCTGGGCAAACAAACTGCCACTCGGAACCGTACTGAAACTGTTGACCTCTGCGCTGCAAATGAGCGAGGGGAAGACCGACAAAGCGGCCTTGATCGGCGTGCTGATTATGCAAAGATCAGTACGCGGGTATAAAGCAAACGCTAAGAGCGGGGTTGACTGTCGGCGGCAGGCGATTATCCTCTTATAAGTGTCCTCACTCAAGTCTTATCTGGACCTATCAACGGTCGGAGGACACACAGATAGGAAAACCTCAACAGCAAACCATTCGGAGGGCTGTCATGGTATCCGCAAGACCCAAGCGGTCGGGTCGTAAGCCAATCAAGGCTCGTGTGGAAGTGCGGCTGCAAGTCGACGGTCGATGCGTGTTCGGCTTCGGGCTCAGTCAAATCCTCGAAGCCGTCGGCACGTCGGGATCGATCAAGGCGGCGGCAAAATCAATCGGCAAAAGCTACCGACACGTTTGGGGCCGAATAAAGGAAGCCGAAGAAGCCTGGGGTGAACAGTTGGTACGTACGCGCGTGGGCGGACAAGGAACCAGCAGAAGCTCACTGACCGATCAGGCCGCCCAGCTACTGACCGACTACGCCGCCATGCGATCTCGCGTAATCGAAGTCGTCCAAGAAAAGTTTCCCACGCCGTTCGAGGTCTCTTGACAGCCCGTTGAAAAAGAACGTGGCTGGACAGCGTCACCACACGCCACGGTTACGTGCAACTTGCACTAACTCGCGAGGAAAAACAAGGAAGGAATACCATGGACATTCAGACGCTTACAAGCTTCTTCATGTGGTGCACCATTATCAACGGAGCCCTCATGGTCTTCTGGGTAACGACCTGCTCATTTGCTCCGGATCTGGTCTACCGCACCCAAAGCAAATGGTTTCCCATTACCCGAGAAACCTTCGACGTGACCATTTACGCTTTCCTCGGAGTGTTCAAAATCGTCTTTACCGTCTTCAACCTGGTTCCCTACCTGGCGCTGCTGATCGTCGGGTAGATACGTACGAGACCGTCACTTCTTTCCCAACGCCTCGCTAATCGACGCCGCCACCTGACCGGCCAGCACGGCCGAACCCTCGGGCGAGAAGTGCACGTTGGCCGGCCGCTGGATCTCCTTCAACCGAGGCAGCGCGAAAGCGTAGAGGTCGTCGATTGCGATGCCCTGGGCGTCTATAATCTTCTTGGCCACCACGTTGTAGACCAGCACGTCCTCGTTGGTTCGCGGCGGCGCACAACCCTCGGGCACGGGCGTGGTGCTGCACCAGATCAGCTTGGCGCCCGTCTTCTTCAGTCGAGCGACCAGCTTGGCGAGGTTCTTCTCGTACTCGTCGATTGGCACCTGATGCTTGCCCTCGGCCTTCCGCAAGTCGTGCAGGCCCCAGTTGAAATGGATCACGTCCCACTTGCCGTCACCCAGCCACTTTTCGATAGACTCCAGGCCGCGGATGGTGGGCCCGCAATTGGCCTTGGGCCGATGCACGTTGGCCTTGCCGGCCAGCGCCTCTCGCACCGCCACGGTATAGCCCTTCGAAATCGAGTCGCCGATCAGCAGCACGCGCGGCAGGGCCGGGTCGTCTTTCACGTCGGCCATCGCCGGATGCGGCTTCCGCGCCCGACGCTTCGCCTTCTTCTCCTGAGCCAGCCCTTCCGACCCGGCCATTGCCAACAGCAAGCTAGTGATAACGATAAGCAGACCACGACGCGACATTCTCATGGGTTCTCTCCATTCTCTTTCTGATGCAAATACACGGACGGTGGGAAGGGTTAGCGGCATGGATCAAGCTCGCCGGCCGAGCCACGGAGGGCGCGTCGCCAGCGATCACCAAACAGTATGAACCGGCCCATCGGCAAATGCAAGCCAGTTGACCAAGAATGACTTCCGTCCCTTTTACCCGAGAACCCCGTAGAGGCCTTTGGTGGGCCTCGTCAACTCGATGCGGTACAAAAAACGTGACCATGCCCCCTGCAGGTCAGATCCGAACCGATCTTGCAAAGCGACCACAAAGCCTCCTTTGGCTACGTGCTTGGCCGCTGATTGACAAACCCGTCCCGTTAGACCAAACTCAGGGTTGAGTCAAATGCCTGTCGGTAACAGCGAATTCAAGGACCTCGAAAGGGTTGGTTTGCCGCCCCCTCGCCGGAGAAATCCGGACTCGGCAGGAAGTCCAGTTGTGGCTTGCGTTTGAAAAATCGGCGAGCAAAGATAGCTAAATTGCCGTATTGATGTATGTCGATAACCGATTCTGCACTAGAACGAATTTAGATCGTACAGTACAGAGTGAAGTGGTGGTTGGTGAATTCATGCCACCCGAAGTTTGGTTTAGTGCCCCCCTGTACGAATTATCTCGGATGGCTCCAAATGAAACTTGAACTTCTCAGTGCTTCCGTCGTCGTGATTGCTAAGGACCACAATCCGACGATCTTGCACCCAGCATTCCTTACGTCGCAAGGAATCGTGCCGGATGACTGGCAGGTTGCCGACGCTCCGCTATGTACGCCAGCTTTCTCTCTTGCCCAATACAAGAATGGCATCACCTTCAATGTGGAAAGCAACCGATTTGTCGTAACCGAGGAGAGACCGGCGGGCAACCCGAAAGACTCAAAGATTGCGGAGTTGGCGATTTCGTACACGAAGAAGCTGCCCTACGTCCACTACAAAGCAACTGGGGCGAACTTCAACGGCTTCTGTTTGTGCCAAGAGCCAGAGCAGTTCTTGATTGAAAGGTTTCTGCAGAAGGGACCATGGAACGATGAAACGCAGTCAATGAGGGCTTTCGGATCTCGGTTTCTCTACGATATCGAGGGTACGATCTTGCGTTTCGGGTTGGATGGCGGAGAAGTCAACCGGGAGGGTAAGTCACAACCGGCCATTCTCGTCAATGGAAACTTCCATGCGGAGCTTCCCAGCGAGAACCCCTTAGCGGCGTTAGAAGAACTGCTGAATCGTTGGTCCGACCATCGTGACCAGTTCACTAGCTTGTCAAAAGTAATCCTCGGCATGGAGGCATGAAAATGGCAATGCCAACCATAGGGACTCACTCTAGTACTGCAACCGGAACGAGAGCCTATGCAAACCGGTTTGGATCGCAATTTTGGGGGCATGAAGGGCCTGCCAGCCGATTCACTGGCTTCCCCTCCGGTACCGGCGCAGAACCATCGACCCTTCGACTATTTGTAGTGGATGCTCTGCCAGGATTTGAAATACTTGCTAAGCATCTGCGACAACAGGAACACTTTGCCACTCTGGAAACCAAGGTGCACGTTGAGGGTGACTTGACACAACGATTTGCCGACTGGTGGACTGCTCTGGAGCCACTCGTGGCGGCTCACACCCTTGCTCATGCCGCACCAACGTCTGGGCTGCCTTGGTGTACTTACTCCTTCCCTAAGCGTATCTTGGATGAACTCGTGCCCGATAAGGGAGAGGAGCTTGAAACGGTCGACTGGAATGTGCAAATCGACCAATTACCTCCGAGACGTTCTAAGCAAGTGGTGGTCAGGTTCGCACGGGGTTCTTACAGGCCGCCACACATCATTGACGACCCAGAAGATTGAATCCATGGCCGATGCTGCTGGCGAGCAATACCCGTGGTACTCGGTTGTATCCGGCCCCGGCCTGGAGCAGGGAGACATTCTGCTCGAATGCCCCGTGTTTCTGATTCCCCCGGATGCTATTCGGCAACCGGGTGACCACGCCATCACTGTTGATCGTCAAAACGTTATCGTCATGACGCAATCCTGCGACTTAGAGATTCATGACAACGGTTCGTGCAATGCCAACGATGTAATACTTGCTGCTGTTTTCTTCAAACAGGAATTGACGGAAAACAAAACATTTGGAAACAAGAGTGGTTGGAATAGAGCTAAGAAAGGCCACTTTCCTTCCTACCACGTTTTGAATCGTTGCATGATCGAAAATCACGAGTCGGACTTCATGCTTGTAGACTTGCGTCGCGTCTACAGCTTGAGCATTGATACGGTTCGACAGGTCGCGGAAGAACAAGGCGACCGCATAAGACTCATGCCGCCATACCGCGAACACATTTCTCAGGCGTTCGCTCGCTTCTTCATGCGTGTTGGATTGCCGGTCGACATTCCGGACTTCAAGTAGCGAAAACAGCGTGCCCTGGGGACTAAGAAAAAGTGGGCTAACGTGCTGGTTGACGCGGCTGAAATCGCGGATGTGGTTGTTCACGGCGTAGTGAGCGGCGGGCGTGAGCGTCTTCCGATCGCCGCCGCCGAGCGTGATGCCGCCGTTGCCGACGCCCGTGCTCCTTTTCTTCCCCTGCTCGGATTATCCACGCCCCAATGGTAACCCGAAGCGTAAGCGAGGGACAATTATTGACCCTTGCATAGCCAATGATCCAGGGCGAAGCCCGGTTCCCTGGCGGGACCCCCTTGAGTCGCGCATTAGCTATGCCAGAATCATTAACAGTCGTTCTCGAATTGGCGTGGCGCTGATTTGACACACTGCTCTATTGAGCCTTTGTCGAGTGGAGACGGCAAATCGTTTGGCGTCCCTCGCTCACGCTTCGGGCTACGATTTCGGGCGTGAAGCGCTTCTCAATTTTTACCAAACAACTCTCAGGCGATCAACAATTCCCACGGCCACCGATTTCCAGGCGTAAGGCATTACCTTGCAATGATTTGCGGCCACGGCCATTCTTTCCGTTAGCTGCCGAAACGAGTCCTCGGATCAGGTCGTTTGGGGCCGATTTCAGGTCGCAACCCCTTGCCCCGTAAAGGTTTTGAATTGTTGGACACCGTTTTGGCCAACCATCCGTGTTAGCCCCGTCGCCTGCGACGGGAAAGCCAGCGGAAACCAACTCATTTTCCGGTCGCAGGCGACCGGGCTAACTTTTATCCGCATTTGAACCAAGTCCGGAATTACGATATCCAACGGCCGCCGCAAACGAGGGCCGTCCGCGTTCCGCCAGTCCAACCACGGACAAGTCGACCCACGCCGCGTGCTCTTCCAACTTTCCAAACATCCCGCGTCGGGCGTCACCCGCCCAGTGTACAAGCGTATCGAATGGCCGGGGAAACTTCAAGCACAACTTTTGGCCACCCCCAAAGTGACAGACACACTCCGCGTGCCGTCCGCCAGTTTAACGGTGAAACAGAAGACTTTTGAACAGAAGGCCGCAAAGCAAACGAAGAGCGCCGACCCATCTCCGGCCATGTTCACGACCGTTTGTGCGCTGGCGGGCATCTCGCCCCGATAATGGATTGGCGTTTTTCTTTTCGAGAGCGCAGCTCGGCTCTTTGGCCTATGGCGTTCGTAGTGACTGCATTCATGCGGTCTGCCGGGCATTCGGACGACTCAAACCCGATGAATCGTATCACTACAAGCATTCGTGAATCATCCGGCCCAACACGCCTGATGCGCGATTGACCAGCAAAGCTCCACAAGAGCAATCTACGATCTCCCCTTTTTTCCCACCCGCCGCTTCACCACGCCCGGTACTTGACGGGGGACGGCAGCCACGCTAGGGTGGCCGTGGCGTTCGCGCTTGGGCGGACGGTCCAGCCCGCCGGGAGTGATGAGCGCTAGGCAAAAACTGTCTATCACGCGGAAAAGGGCGTGACCATACAGCAACTGCCCGCCCGCGTGTTAGGCCGCAAATTTGCGGCCTACAGGTGATAGGCAGAAATTACTTATAAACAAATTCCCCCCCAGACCACGCACTGGACAAGGAGACACTGCACATGGTTCATGTCTGGAAAATCGCTCCCGGCAGGGGTGCCAAGGACTGGGACTTATTCCGCGAGCATGGCTGCATTGGTCTCGGTTGGCTGGTGAATTCGGATTACCGGGACTACGGCAGCGAAGAGGACGTTTTGGCCGCGCTCGAACAGGAGCACGGGAAAGGCTCGCCAGGAGCCAGCGCAGGCTCGGCCAAGATGATCTGGCAGTTTGTGCGTGATGTGAAGCTACATCATGTGGTGGTTGCGAACAAAGGGTACAACAAGGTGGTCGGGGTCGGCGTGGTTTCCAGCGAATATTTGCCACCCAAGTCGGCGCAGAACCCGATCCGAAAAGACAAAAGGACTCACCGTCATCACGTCCGCCGGGTGAACTGGCTCATCACCGACCCGGTTGACCTGCCGGGCAAGCGGTTCTTTGTTCAACCAACACTCCGGCCCTTGAGGAGCGACAAACTCACCATAATACGCCAGGCGTACGCAGCGAAGTATCCGAATTTGAAGGCGACGCTCGAACAACTGTTCGTTGGCTATCAAGCCGGCATCAGCGGATTGCTGCCGGAGGAGGTCGAAGAGGCGCCAACAGTGTTCGAGGGAGCTGTTCGCCGAATCACCGTCAACGCCTATGAGCGTAGCCCGGTAGCCCGGCAGCAGTGCATCGAAGCCCACGGCACGACCTGCTGCATTTGCGGGTTCAATTTCGGGGCAGTGTACGGCCCCGATGCGGAAGGCTACATTCACGTCCACCACCTTCGTGCATTGTCCGAGGCGGACGGAGAGTATGTGGTAGACCCAATCGAGGACTTGCGGCCGGTTTGCCCCAACTGCCACGCGGTCTTGCACTTGGGCGGCGAGTGCCGCAGTATTGACGAAGTCAAGAGGATGGTAAAGGAGTAGGCGCAGGGTGGGGCTCGCTGCGCTCGACCCATCCTACGATTACTTCCCTCACACCCTCCACGGCTGCCGCATGGCGCGCTGGAGCATCGACTTGGCTTGATCGTCATTGGCGAAGCGCTCGGTGACGGGGTCCCATTTTAGTCAATTCCCGGTCGCGTTATCCGAAAAGTTAAACGTCTGACCAAAGGCCATTGTCATCGTAGCTGGGGTAACGCCGCCAAGGTTGGCAACTCTAATCGAACCGACTGCAATCGAGGAAAACGCATAGGTGGCTGACATGGATCGACGGCGGATGCTCAAGACGCTGGGCGTGGCGGGGACGGGCTCGCTGCTTGGGGCTGGGTTGGCGCAGGGCCAG
>CAZDHN010000148.1:0-4067 GCA_964505115.1 uncultured Planctomycetaceae bacterium | reverse complement strand
GCTGGGCGTGGCGGGGACGGGCTCGCTGCTTGGGGCTGGGTTGGCGCAGGGCCAGACGACCGAGTCGGCCGGGGTGGGCGACAGTTCGAAGCCTGCAAAGACGGTCAACGATCTGTTCGATCGATACGACCGGCGGTTTGCCAACGCGATGGCCCACCTGCCGGCGCGGTCGCCCGCCTGTGCCGGGGAGCGCTCGGCGATTGTTGGGGAAGCGAAGCGATGCCTGGGGATTCGCGACGCATGGGTTCCGTCGATTCGCGCAGAGACGGCGGGGCAAGTGAAGTTTCCCGGCGGGCACATCGAGTTGCTGCGATCTGGCTCTTGGCCGGGTGTGCGGGGATCGGCGCTACTCTACGTGCCGGAGGCGGCCCGGGGCTCCTCGTTGCCGCTGGTGATCCTCTGCTGCGGCCACGGGGCGGGCGGGAAGCTCTGCGCTGGATATCAGCGGATGGCACGGCATGTGGCACGCCGCGGCGCGATGGTGCTCTGCCCGGACAACATCGGCCAGGGCGAGCGGACGCCGATGGGTCACCGTCGAAGCGTCGTGCCCTTTGCCCGTGGCCTGAGTGTTCAGGGCCTGATTGTCATGGAGACCATGGCCTGGGGCGTTTGGACAGTCTCTTTCCCGAGGATCTGTTCCATCACACGGCACGCAAGATCCGCCATGTGTACCGGCAGCTTGACGCCGACGACGCCTTTCACGCCCGGGTTTTCTCGGGCGAGCACTCGTGGGATCTCGCGCGCACAAAGGCACTGGGCGGGTTCCTTGCGGAATCGCTGGGGCTGGGCAAAGCCGCTCCCGACGATCCGCAAGAGAAGCTTCTCTCCGACAGCGACCGCTGCTTCCCCACCTGGCCCGACGACGCCTTGGACGCCGCCGCCCTGGCACAACAGCTTTCCGGCAAGTCGATCGAAGGCAAGCCGGAACTCTGGGATGTCTTTCCACCCAAGAATCCAGAAAACATCGCCTTGGGGGACGTAACGTCGCGCGGTTCGACTCGGCAGATCTTCGCCCAGTTCGAGGCGTTTTTGTGCGACGGTCGCTAGTGCGAGTCGCACATGACTGTAGCGTACCCGGCGGTGTATGTCACAGCGAAAACAGCCCGCGGTTACGGACTATCTGCATTTCCGCCCTCACCCCCGGCCAATCTCCGGGCACCGACCGAAGGTTGGTCGGGAGAGGGGAGAATCTCCACATCCAACTTTGTTCACACCCTCCACGGTTGCCGCATTGCTCGCTGCAGCATGGAGTTTGCCTGATCGTCGTTGGCGAAGCGCTCGGTTACGGGGTCCCATTTTAGGGAGCGGCCGCCGAGGCGGAGGCCGATGTTGGCGATGTTGCAGATTGTGTTGGCGCGGTGGGCGCTTTCGGCGTGGGCGATGGGGCTGCGGCGCGACTTGATGCAGTCGAGCCAGTTCCGCACGTGGTCGCCCGTCGCTGCGTAGCCCATGGTCGAGCGGACGTTGCTTTTGAGGATCGACTTCGGCTCGGCGGTCACCAGGTTGGTCCCGTCGTCAACCTGAACCCAACCCTCGCTGCCGACAAAGCGGATGTAACGGTCGGCGAAGGAGCCGCTCGATTTGAGGACGATCTTCAGGCCGTCGGCGTAGGTGCAAGTGCAATCGGCGGTGACGGGCGTGTCGCTGAATGCCTTGGGGTCCCAGGTGGCCGTGCCCTGGTAATCGGTCGGGCCCGTGTCGTCGCGATCCATCACCCACTGGACAAGGTCGGTGTAGTGGCAACCCATGCCGATGATCGGTCCGGCGCCCGTATCCCAAAAGTAGTTCCAGCCATTCACTCGGGCGGCCGAGTAGGGGTGCCAGGGCGTGGGGCCAAGCCAGCGGTCGTAGTCGAAGCCCTTGGGCACCGGCTGCGGCTTGTCGTAAGCGACGGTTGGGCCCGCCCAGACCTGGCAGATGACCGTGTGGACCTTGCCGATCAGACCTTTGCGGACGGCCTCGGCCTGGAAACGATACTCACTGACCGAACGCCGCTGGTGGCCGGCCTGGTAGACGGTCCCGTAGCGGGCGATCGTGTCGGCCAGGGCGCGGCTTTCGGCGATGGCCAGCGAGACGGGCTTCTCGCAGTAGATATCCTTGCCTGCCTTCGCCGCCAGAACGGAAGCCGGCGTGTGCCAGCGGTCGCCGGTGGCGATGAGCACGGCGTCGAGATCGTCCCTGGCCAGCAGATCGCGGAATTCGGTATAGGTCGCGCAGTCCTGGTTCTTGTTATGGTCGTCGATGACCTTTTTGGCTTTGGCCATCCGGTCGGCCCGGCATTCGGAAACGCCGATGCATTGCACGTCGTCGAACATCATGAAGTGCGGCAGGATACGACCGCAGCGGCCGCCGAATCCGATGACACCCAAGGTGATCCGCTCGCTGGGAGCCATCGCGTCCTTGCCCAGCACGCCACCCGGCACGATCATCGGCACGCTTAACGCCGCTCCGGTTGCGGCACTACGTTTGAGAAAACTCCGGCGGCTAAGGCTTGAACTGGTTTTCATGGTATTGCTCCGTTGATGGTTGGGATTTCCCGAGTTTCGACGACCTCGCAGGGCGATCTTACGCCTCTGGGTAAGTATTCTAGCACGGCGCGACGCCTCACGGCTAGCAGCCCGCCGAGAGAATCCGTTGCCGGCGACGAGGGTGCCACTGCTGGCTTGCCCAGCAGTGTTTTCGCGGGGTTTGTGCTTCGCACTGCTGGGCAAGCCGGCAGTGGCACCCTCGGGACGGCGATGGAACGTCAGGGCCGACGTTATTTGGCTTTGTCCGTAGCAGTTGCACCTGTTACTGCTTGCATTTTGGTCAGCACGGTCCAGACGGCGTCGTGAATTTGGGCGTACAGTTCGGGCGAAAAGTCCTTGCCGCCGCCGTAGCCGCCGGGCGGACAGGTCAGCCCGGCCGGGTTCTGCCCAAACAGGGTTGCGAACGTCGTCACGCCCGCGCTGAAGCGGCCGACGTTGTTCATGTGCACCACGTCGCGATACAGATCGGCGGCGCTCTTGTACCCTTCAATCTTGCCCGCCCGCATCCGGCGGTCCAACTCGAAGACGACGTGGCCGGCCGGGATCATCCGCACGTCGGCGTCGGTCTTGGCTCGCACGCGTTTTATCAGGTGGTCGAAGTAGGCCCGGGTTTGGATGGTCTTCGTATCGTCGGCGTCGGGCGTGTCGCGAGTCCAGACCTCGTGATAGGCTCCGTGCCTTTGACCCGGCCAGGGCGCGTAGACGTAGAAGACCGTCTTGGCGTTGCGGCCTTTCTCCTGCGTTTTGGCGATGAAGTCAAGAATCCGGGCCGTGTCGGTGGCCAGCGTCGAGTTCCCGCCCGGATGCGATTGGAACGTAACGGCCTCCCAGTCGTAGTTCGGCAAAGCGTTGCCAAAGGTTCCGAACGGCTCGACGACCTTGACGCAGACCTCTTCCGGATGCGTCCAGATTCGCTCCAGCGACTTGCCGCAGTTGATGTGATACGCCTCGATATGTTTTAGGTCCCGCTGCGCCACCAGCATCTCGATCGCCTTGGGCTGCGAGTCCCAGGTCAACGAGTTTCCGATCCGATAGGTCCGCTGCTCGGCCATCGCGGTCGCGGCCAGTCCGATGCAGGCCACGGCCAATCCGAATTGCATCCGATTCATCATCAGCATCTTCCTTCTAGTTGTCGTAAAGCTTTACGGGGCGGAAGGCCTTCGAGGTTAAGTAGTACACAAGTAGGTTCATCCGGAAGTTAGCCCGGTCGCCTGCGACCGGTGTATCGGGTGGGTAGGTTACTCTTGCTCAACCCGTCGCAGGCGACGGGGCTAACGGGATGAACATCTGAATTTTTGCGAATTCAGCTACCGTAGGGCCGCAAAGCGGCCAAGCATGCGTTACGACGCAAAGCATCGTAACGAGGTTTCAGCTCTTGAGGCCCAGCCCCAAGACCTCCTTAGTGTACTTGATACTCGTCTCC
Source organism: uncultured Planctomycetaceae bacterium (assembly GCA_964505115.1). Lineage (GTDB taxonomy): Bacteria > Planctomycetota > Planctomycetia > Pirellulales > Thermoguttaceae > CAZDHN01. The sequence goes on along the minus strand of CAZDHN010000148.1, from coordinate 116 downwards.
AGGTCGAATGTCTGTTGCATTTGCTCGGTGGCCAGGGGGCCGCTTGGACGCTCGGGTGGGAGTTCAAACTTCTTGCCGCGCTTGGCCAGGGCGACGAAGCGGGCGAACTCGGCGGC
>CAZDHN010000147.1:0-11230 GCA_964505115.1 uncultured Planctomycetaceae bacterium | reverse complement strand
CGTCGGGTTGCTTGGTATCGAGGTTGATCGACTCCAGCGGCTTGGCCAGCGTGGCGATCGGCTTCATCGCCGCGCGAACGACGATCGGCTGGCCGTTGCTCATGCCGGCCTCCAAACCGCCGGCGTTGTTGCTTGGCCGCGTGTATCCCAGCGTGCGGCTCGATGCCTGCTCGGCGTCGTAGCGGATCGGGTCGTGCACCTCGGAGCCGGGACGCCGGGCCGACTCGAACCCCAGGCCGATCTCAACGCCCTTGATCGCCTGCACGGCCATTACCGCCTGGGCGATCCGACCGTCGAGCTTTCGGTCCCATTGGGCGTGCGTGCCGAGCCCGAAGGGAACGCCTTCCACGCGAACCTCGATCACCCCGCCAAGCGTATCGCCCTGCTTGCCGCTGGCGTCGATCAGCGACTTGACCTCATCGTCCTTGCCCGGATCGAGCGAGTAGATTTCGCTGGCGTCGCGAGCCTTCCGCCGTTCGGCCAGCGTGCCGGGTTTTGGTTTTGGTTCGATTCGGATCGGGCCAAGCTCGACCACGTAACCCAACGCACTGATACCCAACTGATCGAGCAACTGGGCGGCCAGCGCGCCGGCGGCCACTCGGGCGGCCGTTTCGCGGGCGCTCGCCCGTTCCAAAATAGCGCGGACGGGCCCCAGGTACTTGATGCTGCCGCTGAGGTCTCCGTGACCGGGCCGGGGCCGGCGGAGGTCTTCGAGCCCTTCGAGCTTGTAGTCCTTGTTGGCGACCAGCAGGGCGATGGGGCTTCCCAACGTTCTGCCCTGCCAGATGCCGCTGAGGATATCCACCCGATCCGTCTCGATCTTCTGCCGACCGCCGCGTCCATAGCCGCCTTGGCGCCGGCGCAGCTCGGCGTCGATGGCCCGGGTGTCGATTTCCACGCCGGCCGGAAAGTCATCCACAAGGGCCAGTATTGCCTTGCCGTGCGATTCGCCGGCTGTTTGGTAATGTAGCATGGTAGCGGTCCGTTGAAGAAGTCAGGTTCGACGACTTGGGTGCCACTGCTGGCTTGCCCAGCAGTGTGCTTGCGGCAGTCGTAATCGGCACTGCTGGGCAAGCCAGCAGTGGCACCCGTCATCGTAGCAGCAGTCGTTAGTTGGCGGCCTGCCGCCTTATGCGTCGAACTTCTCGCCCGTCAAAAGTTCGTAGGCCTCGATGTACTTTTCCCGAGTGCGGGCGGCCACGTCGTCGGGCAGGGCAGGGGGGGGACTGTTCTTGTCCCAGTCGGTCGCGGAAAGCCAATCGCGAACGAACTGCTTGTCGAACGACGGCTGGCCGCGGCCCGGCGCGTACTGATCGGCCGGCCAGAACCGCGAGCTGTCGGGCGTGAGAACCTCGTCGATGAGGATCACCTCGCCGTCAACCATGCCAAACTCGAACTTCGTGTCGGCGATGATGATGCCTCTCTGGCTGGCATACTCGACGCCGCGGGCGAAGATATCGAGGCTCCGCCGCTTGAGTTCCTCGGCAACGTCCGGACCAACGATTTCCACCATCCGCTCGAAGGAGATATTCTCGTCGTGCCCGGTCTCGGCCTTCGTGGCCGGGGTGAAGATAGGCTCTTCGAGCCGGGCGCTTTCGGTCAATCCGCCGGGCAGCTTGATGCCGCAAACGGTTTGGCTCTCCTGATACTCCTTCCAGCCCGACCCGGCCAGGTAGCCACGCACCACGCACTCGATCGGCACCACCTCGGTCTTGCGGACCAGGCTGGTTCGGCCGGCCAGAACGCTCAAATCGGAACCTTCCGGCAGGTCCATTTGCTCGACGTCGGTGGAGATCAGGTGGTTGGGCTCGCCGAGCCGGTCGAACCAGAACTTGGCGATTCGGGTCAGCACGCGGCCCTTGTCGGGGATACCGGTGGGCAGGATCCAATCGAAAGCGCTCAACCGATCGGTACTGACCAGCAGGAGTTGATCTCCCAACTGGTAAATATCGCGCACCTTGCCACGGCGTACCGGCAATCCGGGCAGGGTGGTTTCCAGCACAACGGTGGTGCTCATGTAATTGTTCCTTACCTAGAATCCTCAAACGATTTGGCGGCCTGGTTCGTCCGGCCAGTGAAATGCAATCAGAGGGCAAATATACCAACCATCCGCATCTTTGACCAGCACCCAGCACAGCTTGAACTGGTCAACCAGGTCAGTTAGACTGTTGTATTGGGTTACCCCGCCCCCCAGTGTACTCCCTCTTGCCCAGGATATCGACGCGATGGGCCTGATGCGATTTGCCGTTACTCCCCCCGAACGCATCAGCGAGGACACGGTCCAGCAAGCCTACATGTCGGGCATCGACCGGATCGCCTGGCAGTGTCGGGTGCGATATTCCAACGGCGAACTGGCCCTGGAACGGTCCGTTTCCGAGTCGGGAAATCTGCACATCCCCTGGCTGGTCGAAGGCCATGGACAGGTAACCCTCTCGACCGGCTCGCTGATGGAGCGCCAAGAGCCGTACCACCTACCCGTCGAATTGGCGCGGGGTGAAATCGGCCAAATCCGCAACCAGCTGAGCGAGTGGCAGTTGATCGGCCTGCCGGTGCCGGAGGAAATCAACAATAAACTGGCCGAAGCGCGGGGCTACTTCGCTCGCGCGGTGGCCGGCCCCCAAGGCAGCGAGCAGTCGGCCCAATTGGCCGAAGAAGCAATTCGTGGTGCCCTGGAGGCTAGTAATCGCTTGGCCGACTGCTATGCGGAGCAAGCTTTGACGATACGTCACCGCACGTCGTCGAAACTGCCCACGCTGTTGGGCGCCGACTTGGGCATTTCGCTGCTGGACAACTACACCTCGCGCGAATTCCTGCAAACCTTCAACGCCGCCACCGTCCCCATGGTCTGGCGCGAGGTGGAGACCAGCGAGGGCAATCGGAACTGGAGTATCTGCGACAAGCAGATCGAATGGTGCCGCTCGCACGGACTGACGGTCTGCGGCGGTCCGCTGCTGCAACTCGACCGCTGGAGCGTGCCCGACTGGCTATACGTCTGCGAAGGCGACTTCGATAGCCTGCTCTCGTTCGCCACCGAGTTCATCACGGCGGCCGTGAATCGATACAAGGGCCGAGTCGACCTCTGGCAGTGCATCGGTCGGCTAAGCGCCGTGGAGTTCCTCTCGCTTACGGAAGAAGAGAAGGTGCGACTGGCCGCCCAGACTATCGAACTAACCCGATCGCTCGACCCCCAGACGCCGGTGGCCACCTCGTTCGACCAGCCCTGGGCGGAATACATGAGCCGGCAGAATCTCGACTTCCCGCCGCTGCACCTTGCCGACGCGCTGGTTCGAGCCGATCTGGGGCTGACCGCCGTGGTTCTGGAGATGGACATGGGCTACCATCCCGAGGGAACGCTTAATCGCGATCCGTTGGAGTTGAGCCGGCAGTTGGATTACTGGAGCGGCCTGGGCCTGCCGATATACCTTTCGCTCTGCGTACCCAGTTCCAATCACCCGGACCCCTTGGCTCGCCGCCGTGCCAAGCCGCCGGCCGCCGAGTGCTCGCCCCGAACCCAGCGAAACTGGATCGCCCGCTACCTGCCGCTGATACTGGCCAAGCCCTATGTATACGGCGTCTACTGGAACCAACTTCGCGATTCGGAGCCGCACGATTTTTCGCACGGCGGCCTGTTCGATCTGCGCCGTCATCCCAAGCCGGCCATACACGTGCTCGCCTCGATTCGCAAAGCACATTTGAAGTAAGGAATTGTCCTGCGAGCCGCCCCGTCCTCGGGGCGGGTGTTGCCGGGGCGTCACAAGTCGCGGCAGGTAATGCCGGGGCATCATAACTCGCGGCGAGGACGCCGCGGCTCGGATATCAACTCACCCGAATCCGTCATGAAACTCGCCTTTAGTTCCAACGCCTACTTGAATTTCCCGGTCGACGAGACGATCGCCCGAATCGCCGCGTTGGGCTATGCGGGCCTGGAATTGCTGGCCGACGTGCCGCACGCCTGGCCGGCCGGGTTGCTCGACGGGCAGAAACAGTCGATACGCGACTGCCTCGACGCGCACAACCTGCGGATCGCCAACGTCAACGCCTTCATGATGAACGCCGTGGCCGATCCACGCCAACCGTACTGGCACCCCTCCTGGATCGAACCCGACCCCGCCTACAGGGCGATCCGTCGCGAGCATACCAAACGGGCGCTTGCCCTGGCCGCCGAACTCGGCGCGCCGTCGATCCAAACCGAGCCGGGCGGTCCGCTCGAAAAAGGACGCTCGTGGAACGACGCCGCAACGACTTTCTACGAAGAATTCATGCCCTGCGTGGAACTGGCCGAAGAACTGGCCGTCTGGTTGCTGATCGAGCCGGAACCCGGTCTGATGATCGAGACCTTCGAGCAGTACCTGGAGTTTGTCGGCCGGCTGGATTCGGATCGGGTGGGACTGAACTTCGACATCGGCCACGCCTACTGCATGGGCCAGGATCCGCGGGATTGGATCGAGCGAATGGCGCCGCACACCAAGCACTACCACATCGAAGACATCGCCTCCAGCCGGGAACACGCGCACCTGATCCCCGGCCATGGGGCGATCGACTTTGAAGCCACCTTGCGAGCGATCGGGCGAACCGGCTACGATGGCTGGATCACCGTCGAGCTATATCCCTTCATCGACAACCCCGACCAGGCCGGCCGCGAAGCGAAAGAATATCTTGAAACGGTAATCGAGAAGATAAAGGAGAGGTGAGGGATTAGGGGCGAGGGGCGAGAAGAATTTGCGGCCACATCTGCTCGCCCCTCGTCCCTGGCCCCTAGCCCCTTCCCTAGGACTGAGGAATTGAATGCCACCAGACGACACGAAACAACCGTCGCGGTTGCGCGCCTATTTGGAGCTGGTCCGGCTGCCGAACCTGTTTACGGCCGTTGCCGACGTGGCGATGGGCGTGCTGTTCGTCCGGGCGGTGGCCGGCCCAAGCGACATTACGCTGCTGGCCGTGCTGGCAACCGCCTCGGTCCTGCTTTACGCCGCCGGCGTGGTGCTGAACGATCTTTTCGACATCGAGGTCGACCGGCTCCAGCGGCCCGACCGACCGCTGCCTTCCGGCCGTGTTTCGCTCCGCGCCGCCCGATGGCTGGGGTGGTCGCTGATCGGAGCGGGCGTACTGATGGGCTGCCTGGCCGCTGCGATTTCCGGCCATTTCCGACCGGCTATTGCGGCCGTACTGTTGGCCGGTAGCGTTCTGCTTTACGACGGGCTGCTAAAACGTACTCCGCTAGGGCCGCTGGCGATGGGCGCCTGCCGAATGTTCAACGTGCTGCTGGGGATGAGCGTCGCGGCCACGCCTCTGCTCACCCAACACTGGCTGGTCGCCGGAGGGATCGGAACGTATATTGCCGGCGTCACCTGGTTCGCCCGAACTGAAGCCCGGCAGAGCAACCGCATACACCTGTTCCTGGCAACCGGCCTGATGATGGCGGGCGTCGGTCTGTTGGTCTGGTTCACCAGTTGGGCCCAGGGCGACTTCCCCCCGCGACAACTCGCCGGCGGAAAGACGCTTCTGACCGTGCTGGGCATACTAATCGCTTGGCGCTGCCTGCGAACAATCGCCGTGCCCACGCCACGCCAGGTGCAGGCAACCGTCAAACAGTGTATCCTAACGCTAGTGGTGTTCGACGCGGCCGTGACGTTCGCCACCAGCGGACCGTACCGCGCTCTGGCCGTGTTGGCGCTGCTCGTGCCGGCCGTCGTATTGGGTCGATGGGTTTACTCGACGTAGATTGGCTCATTTCCATGATACCGGGCTACAACACCAACGGGCTGGCTCATCACGAGTTGTTCGACGCGGTTACGCTCCTGGCCGAGTTGGGCTACCGAAGCGTGGCGATAACTATCGACCACGGCGTGCTCCAGCCGGGCTCGCCCGAGCTTCGCGAGCAGACCGGCCGACTACGGCAGGTGTTGGCCCAGTTGAACATGCGCTCGGTAATCGAGACGGGCGCCCGATTCCTGCTCGACCCGCGCGTGAAGCACGAACCCACGCTGCTCTCGCCCGACGAATCGGACCGAAAGCGGCGGATAGACTTCTACAAGCACGCCGTCGACTGCGCGGCCGAACTCGGTAGCGACTGCGTTTCGCTCTGGTCGGGCGTGCTACGCGAGTCGATCGGCCGGGACGAAGCCATGGCCCGCTTGGCCGCGGGACTCGACCGAGTGCTACAATATGCGGCAGGGCAGGGGGTTGCGATCGGTTTTGAGCCCGAGCCCGGCATGCTGATCGATTCCATGCAGCGTTACGAGGAACTGCTCGGGCGAATCGACGCCGAGAACCTGCTGCTGACGCTCGACGTCGGCCACCTGCACTGCCAGGGCGAGATACCGATTGCCGATCACATCCGCCGCTGGGGACCGCGAATCGTCAACGTACACCTGGAAGACATGCGAGCCGGCGTGCACGAGCACTTGATGTTCGGCGAGGGCGAGATCGACTTCCCGCCGATCATTGAAGCCCTTGGGGAGATCGGCTACCGCGGCGGCCTGCACGTGGAACTCAGCCGCCACTCCCACGAAGCGCCCGCCGCCGCCCGAAAGGCGATGGAGTTTCTTGGAACGTTTTGCGCTAATTCCAAAGCGCCGGCCAAGCCCGGCCGCTAAATGCTGAATCCAAACACTATCAACTACCCACTATCAACTATCAACTACCTATCATGTCCGATCCAGTAGTATTGCTATCGATACCCGCGTTGCGGGAAGAAGACGTTCGCCGGATGCCCAATCTGCGCGAGTTGATGTCCGACGGCGAAATGGCCGAGCTGACACCCAGCTTCCCTTGCGTAACCTGCCCGGTGCAGGCAAACATGACCACGGGCAAGCTACCTAGCGAACACGGCGTGGTGGCCAACGGCTTTTATTGGCGTGAGAAGCGCCGGGTGGAGATGTGGACCTCGCCGAACGACTGCATCCAGCGGCCGCAGCTTTGGGAGGTGTTGGGGAACGATCCGGCCGGGCTGCTTTCGGCCGCCTGGTTCCCCTTGCATAGCAAGCAGAGCAAGGCCGAGTACGTCTGCACGCCGGCACCGATCCATAACCCCGACGGCAGCGAATCGCTCTGGTGCTACACGCGACCGACGGACTTGTACGGCACGCTGCGCGACTCGCTAGGGCACTTCCCGCTGATGCGCTACTGGGGTCCGATGGCCGGCATCGAGTCGACCGCCTGGATCGTCGATTCGGCCATTTACGCCGCCGGCCGCCACCAGCCCGACTTCTTCTACATCTACCCACAGCACCTCGACTACGCGGCCCAGCGCACCGGTCCCGACAGCCCGGCCGCGCTTGAGGCCGTGACCGAGTTGGACGGGCAAATCGCCAAGCTGGCAGCCGGATTCAATCAGGCATACGATGGCAAGTTGACCTGGCTGGCGGCCGGCGAGTACGTCGTCACGCCGGTCGATCACGTGGCGTATCCCAATCGGATGCTTCGCGAGGCAGGCTTGCTGGAAGTGCGCGAGGAGGAAGACGGCGAACATCTCGATCTGGCCAAGAGCCGCGCTTGGGCAATGGTCGATCATCAAATGGCGCACGTCTTCGTTGCCGACGCCGATCCGCAAGTCATCGCCCGAGTGGCCGATCTGTTTGCCAACCAACGGGGAATTGCCGAAGTGCTGGTGGGCGACCAACTCGCACGCCATGGCTTGGACCACCCGCGAAGCGGGGAGGTCGTGCTCGTCTCCACGCCCGACAGTTGGCAGGCCTACTACTGGTGGCTCTGTGACGAGCGGGCGCCCGGTTACGCTCGAACGGTTGACATTCACCGCAAGCCGGGCTACGATCCAGTTGAGTTGTACTTGGACCCGCCAACGAAGAGCATCCCGCTTGACGCAACGCTGGTTAAGGGCTCGCACGGCGCGCCGGCTCGGGACCCTTCGCAGCGGACCGTGTTGCTGTCGTCGCGGCCGGGCATCCTTCCCGGCACGGCCGTGACCGACACCGACGTATTTCAAACCGTCCTGCGTGCGTTTGGAATGACCTGAACGAGTAGACCTCGCGGGTGCCACTGCCGGCTTGTCCGGCAGTGCAAAGCATGCACCCCACAAGACACTGCTGGGCAAGCCAGCAGTGGCACCCAACAGCACCCAACCAGGAAACGGATTAGCATCGTGAAACGACACAACCACCGGTTACTACGCGGCACTTGCCACCTGACGCTATTGCTCGTTCTGTCGGGCTTGGCCGCCGAGGCATCGGCCGCGAAACCAAAGGCCCCCAGGGCACCCGATCCGAGCCGGGTCGCGGAACTGGCCACCATGCTGCCCAAGGAACCACGTGGCCTGGGCCGGCCGATAACTGATCGCCAGCCGTGGCGGGCCGTGGCCGAAGCGCCCGAGTTCAAGGACGTTGTGAAGGAGGCCGAATCGCTAATGTCGCAAGCGATCCCCGAACTAACCGACGACCTGTTTCTCGACTTCTCCCGCACGGGCAACCGCACTCGCTGCCAGCGAGTTTATTTTGATCGACGCAAACGGCTTGTCACATTGGTGCTGGCCGAATGCATCGAGAATCGGGGGCGATTCCTGCCGGCAATCGAAGAGGTGGTTCGGACCGTCTGCGCCGAAAACACCTGGCTGCTGCCGGCTCATGACCGCAAGTTGCGGAATTTCAACAAGCAGGTAGTCGAAATCGATCTGTTCTCCGCCGGCACCTCCTGGGATCTGGCCACCGCCCACTACTGGCTGGGCGACAAACTCAGCCCGGACGTGAGGAAACTCATCCAAAGCGAACTCCAGCGGAGGATATTCCAACCGTTTGAAACGATGATCACCACCGACAAGCTGAGTATGTGGTGGCTCCGCACAACCAACAATTGGAACGCTGTCTGCCTGGCCGGCGTAACCGGCTCGGCGCTGGCCGTTATGGAGTCGCCCCAGCGGCGGGCGTTCGTCGTGGCGTCGGCCGAGAAGTACATCCAGAACTTCCTCGGCGGCTTCACGCCCGACGGTTACTGTAGCGAAGGCATCGGCTATTGGAACTACGGGTTCGGCAACTACGTGATGCTGGCCGAGAGTGTCTATCAGGCGACCGGCGGCAAGCTCGACATGTTCGACGACCCACGCGTCAAGCAGGATGCTCTCTTCGGGCGGCGGATCGAGATTCGCTCGGGCGTGTACCCCTCGTTCGCCGATTGTGGAATCGGCGCCAAGCCGGCACCATACCTGATGGCGTTCCTAAGCCGCCGCTACGGGCTGGGGCTGGCGGGGATCGAGAAGCAGCATCTGCTGCTCGGCGTCGGCGAGCCGCGAAGCCTATATCAGTTCGGTGTCTTCGGCTTCCCCAACTCGGCAAGCAAACGACCGCCAGCCAAACAAGAGGCCGACGACCTGCCGCCGCGCGATTGGTTCGCCGACGCCGGCATCCTGATCTGCCGTCCGCAAGCGGATAACTCGCGTGGGCTGGCCGCCGCGCTGAAGGGCGGACACAACGCCGAACATCACAACCACAACGACGTGGGGTCGTTCGTGGTCGTCTCGGGCAAGACATTGCCTCTTCTGGACCCGGGCGGAGAGGTCTACACCCGACGCACGTTCAGCAGCCAGCGCTACGTCAGCGGCGTGCTCAACTCGTTCGGCCATCCGGTTCCCCGAGTTGCCGGCAAGCTGCAACGCACGGGCCGATCGGCCGCCGGCAAGGTACTCAAGACCGATTTCACCGACCGGACCGACACGCTGGTGCTGGACATTAGTTCCGCCTACGACGTGAAGCCGCTGAAGAAGCTGCGGCGAACATTCGTCTTCTCCCGGGAGGGAACCGGCAGCCTGACGGTTACCGACGAAGTTGAGTTCAGCAGCCCACAGACTTTCGGCAACGCCCTGATAACGTTCTCCAAGTGGAAACGTGCCGGGGACGACCGGCTCGTGGTGGGCGAGGGCTCGGAGGCGGTGAACGTGCGGATTGCCGCTGCCGGCGAGCAGTTCCGGCTCGAAGCGGAAGAGATCAAGGAGGACCTCAGCCGCGGCCGAATACCCGTCCGGCTGGGTATCGATCTGGTCGAGCCGGTTACCAAGGCCACAATTACCCTGACCATTACCAAGTGAGGATGCGATTCATGCTCACCGCCCCGGAAGTTCTGAACCAATACTATCTCGATGTTCGCTGCATGTTGCTGGAAGTGGCCTCGGCCCTGGACCGCCATGACGCGGCCCTCAAGCGAGACGCCGCTCCGGCCACCGGCGGCCGGGAACAACTGGAGAAGATATATAGGTCGTTGGATATCCTTGCCGATAGGGACGCGACTCCCGACCGAGCCGAACAACTGCTGAGCATTTTCGGCGGGCATGAGGACGGGACGGGGGATTAGGGATTGGGGATTAGGGATTAGAGAGCAAGCAACAATACATCAATCCACCGGGGGTCCGCGGTGTTCACGATTCAACCACATTATCACGCCATCGCTCGAACCACGCAGGACTATGAGCGAATGGCCGACGCGGGTGTCGTGGCGGTTGCCGAGCCGGCGTTTTGGGCCGGATTCGACCGCCTCTATCCGGAAACCTTCATCGATTACTTCCGCCAAATCAGCGAGTTCGAACCAACCCGAGCCGCCGATTACGGCATCCGCCACTTCTGCTGGGTGGCCGTCAATCCGAAGGAAGCCGACAACCCTGAACTCAGCCGGGCGGTACTCGAGCGGATGCCCGAGTTCTTCCAGAAGCCGACCGTGCTGGGCGTTGGCGAGACGGGCTTGCACAAGTCGACGAAGAACGAGTGCGACATCATGCAGGCCCAAATCGAGTTGGCCATCGAACACGACCAACTCATTCTGATCCACACTCCGCACCTCGACGACAAGCTCCACGGCACGACCCGAATCCTGGAAATTCTCAAGGGCTTGCCGGTCAACCCCGATCGGGTTTGGATCGACCATGTCGAGGAGCACACTATCCGCATGGTGAAAGACGCCGGCTATTGGGTCGGCTTCACGCTCTACCCGACCACAAAGTGTTCGGCCCCTCGGGCGGTCAACATGCTGGAGCAATACGGCCAGGAGCGGACGCTGGTCAATTCGTCGGCCGACTGGGGCCCCAGCGACCCGTTCACGTTGCAGAAGTGCATATTCGAGTTCCGGCGTCGAGGGCATACTCTTCAAGAGGCGATCGAGGTCTTCCACAACAACCCGGCCCGCTTCCTCGGCCAGAACCCGAAATTCGACATCAAGCCGATCCGCATCGAGGAGTCAGTAACCGTTCACGGCCTTCCGGTACGATGAAACCGAGCCACGGATGAAACACGGA
>CAZDHN010000146.1:0-11309 GCA_964505115.1 uncultured Planctomycetaceae bacterium | reverse complement strand
CCGTTCATGGGCATAATGTCCAACGGCACCAGCGGCGACGCCTATGTCCGCGACTACAGCCTGGAAAAGGGCCGTAAATTCGATCGCTTCACGTTTGCCGACTGGGTGGCCCAAGTCGCCTTCAAGCAATACCAATCGATGCAGTTCCACGATTGGGTCCCGCTGGAGATGCGCGAGGAGAAGCTCGAACTGAAGGTGCGAAAGCCCAAGCTCGAATGGGCCAAGAAGGTGCTGGCCGAACTGGGCGACAAACCGCGAACGACCGGCACCCACGTCTACGCCGCCGAGCAAATCATGCTCTCCAAAATGCCGTCTACCCGGGAGATGAAGTTGCAGGCGATCCGCATCGGCACGCTCGGCATCGTGGGCATACCGGCCGAGGTCTTCGCCATAACCGGCCTGAAAATACGCCGGAAGAGCCCGTTGCAGCCGACCTTCACGATCTCGCTGGCCAACGGCTGGGACGGATACCTGCCGCCGCCCGAGCAGATGGCGATGGGCGGATATACCACCTGGCTCGCCCGATCAAGCTGCCTGACGGCCGACGCCGAGCCCAAGATCGTGGCCAAGGTGCTGGAGCTGCTCGACGCAGTGGCGGGGGAGGGCAGGGCGAAATTGGTCGGAATCGGCAGGCCGCCTTACGTCCAGGCCGTGTTGGACTCCAAGCCGTCGGTCTACTGGCGATTGGACGAGTTCAACGGTCCGACCGCGACCGACTCGATCAGCGGCCAGCCACTCGGAGAGTTCGAGACGCAAATAGCCTACTACATGCCCGGCCCGCGACCGCCGCACTTCCCCGGCTTCGACGCCGACAATCGAGCGCCACACTTCGTGGGCCAGCGGCTCAAGGCCGAGTTGCCCAAGCTGGGCGATAAGTACTCGGTGGAAACGTGGTGCTACAACGCCATGCCGACCGATGTCAGGCCGGTCACCGGCTACATCTTCTCGCGCGGGCCGGCCGGGGCCAAGGGAGCGGCGGGCGAACATCTGGGGATCGGTGGAACGGAGTCGGGTGGCGGCAAGTTGTTCTTCCACGCCGGCGACGATTTGAAGGGAGCCCTGGTCGGAAAGACGCCCGTCGGACTGAGAACATGGGAGCGCGGCAAGTGCTGGCACCAGGTGGTGCTGGTCCGCGAGGGTGATCGGGTGGCCGTCTATCTCGACGGAAACCCAGAGCCGGAAATCAGCGGCCAGGTGAAGCCCAACGCCACCTGCCCAACGATCTTCCTCGGCGGTCGAAACGACGGCTTCTCGAACTTCGAGGGCAAGCTCGACGAGGCGGCCATCTACAATCGGGCCCTATCGCCGGAGGAGATCGTCGCCCACTATCGGGCCGCGGTGGGAAATGAGCAATGAGCAATGAGCAGTGAGGACGAACGCCGCTTGCGCGTGGCTCATAGCTCGAAGCTCATGGCTCAAAGCTCAAATTACTTCGGCAAGAGGAAGCCGACGGCGAACCAGCCGTCCGGTTCGCTGACTACGTAGATGCCGGCCGGGCCCAGGCTGCGGCGAACGACCTGATAGTCGGGCAGTTCGCTGCCGTCGATTTCCTGCTTGCGAACCACGCCTTTCTTGTTGGGGCCGAGGGCCGCGTTGAGCAGGCGTCCGAAGAGTGTCTCGCTCTCGGGCATCTTGCCCTTGCGAATCAACTCGTAGGTGGGCCGATACTCTTCGTCCGTGCGCGAAAACGCCCGAACACAACAGGACCCGCCCGCCCCAAGCTGCTTCAGGGCCGCGGAGACCGCCTGGAAATCGACGCAACGGCCCAGCGTCTCCTGCTTCTTGGCTTCGCTCAACACCTTTACCAGGAATTCGTATCGGGAGGCGACCACCAGATGACCGAAGGCCACGGCTACCGCGGCGTTGGGTAACAGCCGCTCTTCCTCCTCCTCCTCGTCATCCTCGTCCTCTTCTTCCGCCGCCGCCGCGTTTGGTATGGCGGGCAGATCGAGTTCGATGGTGAAATCCTTCACTTCCTCCTCTACCGTCTCCCAAATTTCGATCCCCTCGAACACCCGCCGTTTGACGGTGGGGTCGTTTTGCATCATCTTCTTGATACCGGCCGCGACGGCCTTGGGGTTCTTGGCCTCAATGGCAAAAAGAAGTTGTTCGCTGGTTGTGGTAATCGGAATTTTGTAGTCGGTGATCACCGTCACCCGTTGACCCAAATGGGCGACCAGTTCACCGCGCAGATCGACTTTTGGCCCGTTGGGATCGTCGCGCAGTTGCTCCATTACCTCTTCCCAGACACCCGTGTCGGCAATGTAGACTCTTAGCGACTTACCCTTCTTGACAATGAAGACTCTTTCGCCGTCGAGGATGTGCCAAAGCTCGCCCGGCTTCTTTGTTACGATCTTGGCCTGTTTGGAGAGGGGAAACTGATTCTTCTTGAACTCGCCGTGGATTCCGTCGCTAGCAGCGCCGTTCTGGAAGTCGGCCTCGAGGATCAACTTCACGCCGAACAGATATTCCGGCTCGCCAAACAACTCGTCGAAGAGCACGCCGAAATTATCGAAGGCGTTGAGCACGTCCCAATAGAACGTCGTGTAGGTGGCCACGTCGCGTGGAATCCAGCTTTGCGGCTCGAATTGGCTACTGTTGGGAAACACCAGCATCTTCATCGATTTCTCGTGGGGCGGCGGAGCATAGACCGCCGTGCGGTGCAATAGCTCGAACCGGTCGACGGCGAAGTCGGCGAATCCACCCACTCCCTTAATAGCCGAGAAGCCCTGGTTCTTGGCGATGTCAAGCACCGATTTCTTCTTCTTCGTGCGGACGATTTCCCGGTCGGGTGTCATCGCTCGGCGCGTCTCGAAGTAACCCATCGGCTCCAGGAACCAGCGGATCTGCGGTACGGCTTTTCCCGCATGGACCCCGCAACGCTTCATCACCGCCTGAAACGCCGGCACGTCGGCCAGCGAGTCGCCGCCTTGGCCCGTCATCCGGGCGAGCACGCCTTGAATCGTGCCCTGGTCGTCCGCCGCGCCCAGCGTGTTGCCGGAAAGGAAATAAACCACCTGCCGCGGACCTTCATCCTTGGTCTTCGGCAAGTCGTATACGATTACGGTGATTCCGGCAACTTTGTTCTCGCGCCGCTTGGCATTCTTCTTCTGCATGTTGGCGTCGACCTTGGCCAGCATGGCGTGGGCCTGCTCGAGATGGCCGGTGACATCGACCAGAATGATCGTGACGGCCTGATCGGGACCCAACCGGACAAGTGCCACGGCAAGCTCTCCGCTGGGTACTCCCTCCAAATCGTCCAGTGTCAGCCCCAACCGGTCGTTTACTCCCGACCAACGGTTCTGGAACTGGCGGCGCAGGTCTTTGGCGAACGGCTCCATGACGGGATCTTTGAGCAGCTTGCCAATTTGCGTCTTGTTCCATTGCGCGTCGAGCTGCTGGTAATTGGTTATGAAGACGGCACCCTTGGTCGTGGCCGGCAAGAGACTTTCGCTCGGCGCGGCCGCTTGAGCCCAACAAAGGGCCGGCGCCGTCACCAGAAGCCCGACCATGAAATACAACGCTCGATTCCAAATTCGCGGCACGACTGCCTCCTCTATGCTACTAACTTCAAAGATCGTTAAGTTTTTGACAAAGATATCTGGTTGAGCGTAAGCATTCGCCGAACCCGTGCGTAGTGATTCGACAATAGCCGCCAGCGGAAGCTAGCGGTTGGCCGGCACAACAGTTCCCGTTGAACGGCGTGACCGAGCCGCAAAGCAACCGCCAGCTTCCGCTGGCGGCTATTGTCACTTATGGTGGCAATGCACGAATTCGTCGCAAAGCCAACCCGGTCAAACAGCCCTGTTCCGCAAGCTTGCCCGCCTTCCAATCGGGACGCTCCAACTTCCAATGTGCATACTGTCACAAATTGCCTAATCGGAAAATACTAGTCTTGAGTTTAGCCAGACAGGCTAATCGACGCTAGATTGGTCAATAAAACGGGGGCCTTTTGGCCCTGTCCCCCAAAGTCTCCCGCCCGTTCATCTTACCGTCCTTCACTGGCTTGCCAACCCTCCCGCCAAAAACCCCCTGTCCACCCGTTTTCACACCGGCTAACGGGTGTGGTTTATAGACGCGGATAGACGGCGTGCCGATTGCCGGGCATAATCTGGGGTATGAGATTTTTCCAAATTGAAAGCCTCAGTAACGACCCGGTGCATGGGTATATTCCCTTCACGTCTTCGGCGGGGATGGGCCCGGGTGAGGTTGCCGAGCAACAGATCATCGATCACCCCTGGGTGCAGCGGCTCCGCCAGATACACCAGTTGCAGACCGCCTGGTGGGTTTTTCCGGCGGCCGAGCATACCCGGTTCCAGCACGTGCTGGGAGCCATGCACCTGGCCAGCCGCGCGGTTGACAAACTCTACGACAGCCTGCGGGAAGTTTGTCCCGACGTTCCCAGCCGCGGCTACGTCGAGTCGCTGATGCGAATGGCCGCGCTGTTGCACGACGTGGGGCACGGCCCCTTTGGGCACTTCTTCGACCAGCACTTCCTGGCCGATTATGGCCTGACCCACGAAACGCTGGGGAGCCATATCATCCGCCATGAGTTGAGCGACCTGTTGCGCGGAATCCGCGACAACCCCAGCGGCCGGCTGGAAGATGACGAAACGCTCGATCCCCGGCAAATCGTCTTCCTAATCGTCCGACCCAAGGCAAACGACTCCGACGACATGCCCCGCTGGCTGAGGTTGTTGCAAAGCCTGTTCAGCGGGCTGTACACGGTCGATAACCTCGACTTCGTGCTGCGCGACGCCTATATGTCGGGCTACAGCGCCAGGGCGTTCGACCTGGATCGGCTACTGCACTACAGCGCCTTCACCGAGAAGGGCCTGACCGTTCACGATCGGGGGCTCTCGTCGCTGGTTCGCTTCATCGCCGTGCGAGGCGAGTTGTTCAGGGCGATCTATTTTCACCGAACGGTTCGCGCCATCGACCTTTCCCTGCAGGAGTTGTTCAACCGGAGCAAACAACACCTGTTTCCCGGCAATCCGCTGGAATATCTCGACGAGTACCAGCGGCTCACCGAATGGTCGATTCTCGTGCGAGTTTCCGACTGGCGGCAGAGCGAAGACGCGACACTTCGCGACTTGGGCAACCAGTGGCAGGCCATCTTGAATCGCAAGGTGCGCTGGAAGATGGCCTGCGAGCGGACAATCTTCTTCGAGCCGGGCCAACGCGAGCGGAGCAGCGTGTTCAATAGCGAGAAGGTATTCGAGGCCGCCGTGCGAGATCATCTGCCGGCCGAGTTGAAGGAGATGTCCCTTCGAGTGGATACTGCCCGGCACGTTCATCGGCCCGGCGCGCACACTCCGGCCGCCGGTCAGAATTTCCTTTACGACCCGGCCAGCCGCACGATTCGCGATCTGGACGACCGCGAGCTATTCCGGCAGATCCCCCTGAGCGTTCGCATCTGCCGCATCTACGCCGAAGACGACACCCACAACACCCAACTCGCCGCCGCCATGGACCGACTCATGGAAACCGGCGTCGATGATGATGCAACGAATATGTAGGGAAGATTCTCACGCAAAGACGCCAAGGAGCCAAGACGCAAAGGAGAAAAGGGAAGGAAAAGTGCTACGGTTGTCGGCGTCCGCGCGATGAGCGTTCTGCTTCGTGACAAGAAGGAAACTCTTTCCAACCACCAATCACAGGGCACTTCCGACAAACTCCCTTGCCACAAATTCTTCTTATTTCTTTGCGCCTTGGCCCCTTGGCGTCTTTGCGTGAAAATACTCAGATTTCCGTCACACTTCAATCAACCAACCATCATCCTGAATCTATTATGCCCGACAAACTAAACCAATACGAAAACCCGCTTATCACCCGATACGCTTCGGCGCGGATGAGCGAGATTTGGAGCCCGCGACGCAAGTTCGGCACGTGGCGGCGGCTTTGGCTGGCGCTGGCGGAGGCGGAGGCCGAGCTGGGGTTGCCGATCACGCCCGAGCAGATCGCCCAACTCAAGCAGCACCTCGACGACATCGACTTCGACGCGGCCGCCCAATACGAGCGAAAACTCCGCCACGACGTGATGGCCCACGTACACACCTACGGCGACGCCTGCCCTGACGCTCGGGCGATCATCCACCTGGGCGCGACCAGTTGTTTCGTGGGCGACAACACCGACTTGCTCTTGATTCGGGAATCGCTCGAGTTGGTTCGCGACCGGCTGGTCGCCGTGATCGGTCGGCTGGCCGATTTCGCCCGGCGGCATCGCGACCTGGCCTGCCTGGCCTTCACGCACATGCAGCCGGCCCAGCCGACCACGATGGGCAAACGGGCTTGCCTCTGGGCGTACGATCTGGTGCTGGATCTGGCCGAGATCGAGCATCGGCTGGAAGTCCTCAAAGCCCGGGGGCCGAAGGGAACCACCGGCACGCAGGCCAGTTTCCTGCAACTCTTCGACGGCGACCACGCAAAGGTCCGCCAGTTGGAGGAGTTGGTCTGCAAGAAACTGGGATTCAAGGAGACGTACGCGGTGACCGGGCAAACCTATCCGCGAAAGATCGATTCGCAGGTCGTCTCGGCCCTGTCGGGCGTAGCCCAAAGCGCGCACAAGATGGCCGGCGATTTGCGATTATTGGCACATCGCAGGGAGGTCGAGGAGCCGTTCGAGAAGAGCCAGATCGGCTCCTCCGCAATGGCCTACAAACGCAACCCGATGCGGAGCGAGCGGATCTGTTCGCTGGCCCGATTCGCGATCAGCCTGGAATCGAGCCCGGCCGCCACGCTCTCGACCCAATGGCTGGAACGCACGCTAGACGACAGTGCCAACCGCCGGCTGGTCATCCCCCAGGCCTTTTTGGCGATCGACGCCGTGCTGCTGCTTGCGCGCAACGTGAGCGACGGGCTGGTCGTCTACCCGAAGGTGATCGAGGCGAATCTCAACGCCGAGTTGCCCTTCATGGCCACCGAGAACATCATGATGGCCGCCGTGTCGGCCGGAGGCGATCGGCAGGACTTGCACGAGCGGATCCGCGGCCACTCTCAGGCGGCTGCGGCAGTCGTCAAGCAGGAAGGCGGCCCGAACGACCTGCTCGCCCGGCTGGCCGCCGACGAGGCCTTTGCCGCGGTGGACCTGGAAGCCACGCTGGACCCCGCCCAGTTCGTCGGCCGCGCGCCCGAGCAGGTGGACGAGTTCCTCGCCGAGGTAATCGCCCCGATCAGCCGCAAATACGCTGACATCTCGGACGGCGACGTGGAGCTGAAGGTGTAGCGTTTCTGCTCGCCAATCGAACATCAGCGAAGGACGCCTGTGAGCGAAACAAGTAAGCGGACTCCCGAAGAGCTGCGCGAAGCGTCAGACCATCTCTATTATGAAATAGGAATGCTCCAGAGCATGGCTGGTGTCCTCGCGTCGGGTGCCCTAGGGGAGAGCCAGTTGAAAAACGCAGCACTTGAGTCTTTTGCGTTGCACGCACGCGTGCTGCTGGAATTCTGCTATTCGGACAAACCGCATCCAGTCCACCCAGACGTGATCGCAGCCAACTTCTTTGAGGATGCTTCGAGCTGGATTAACGAGCGGCCTCCCAAGACCGAGCTTCTTGCCGGGATTCACGATCGCGTTGGCAAGCAAGTAGCGCATCTCTCGTACAAGCGACAGGATGTCACGCCGGAAGACAAAAAGTGGTCCTTTGCCCAAATCGCCACAGACCTACAGGTTGTGCTGGACACATTCTACTACTTGGTTCCGCGTAATGTCTTGGGGAAGCGCTGGCAGAAAGTGATCGAGTTGCGCGACGTCGGCACGTAAGGAGGTGTGTCGACTAATCTGGACAGCGCCACTTCGATGACTTTGGGATGACGCCACCGGGCTTGCCCCGATGGAGTGGCGTTTGAAAACTACACGCCTGCGCTCGTGCCCTGTGCCGCCTCCGCTTCCGCCTTTGGCGGAAGCGGAGGCGGCACAGGAGGACGGGACTCACGTTTCTAGTTTCCAAACCTTCTTTCCACTGGGGCAAGCCCAGTGGGGACAAGAACTTGCACATTTCACCCATTTTCAACGGGCTGGTCTAATAAGAGTCGAAAACCGTAACGGAGCATGGTGTCGCGATGACAATCTTCGCATCGCAAGGCTTTTGGAGCGGGGGCCCCGAGGAGTATTTCAAGGCCCTGTGCAAAGAAGAGCAGAAGCGGCTGCAACCTCTGCGCGACGCGCTGGCGATAGAACCCGACCCGGAAACCGCCAAAGACCTGAAGAAGCAGATCAAGGCCGTCAAAGCCGAATTCAAGCAGAAGCGAAAAGCGGCCGACGGCGGACTGTTCATGACGAAGTGAAGCTGGCTGCCACTGCCGGCTTGCCCAGCAGTGTCTTTCCGGGGCTTGTGCTTCGCACTGCTGGACAAGCCAGCAGTGGCACCCGCGCGGTTATGAGGAACTCTCCCCCTGCTCCAGCTTCTGGCAGTCGCTGCAGATGCCGGAAACGAACATGCGGTGGCCGAGTACCCGGAAAGCGTGCTCCCGGGCAACCGAGTTGCGAATTCTCTCGAGGTCCTCGCTGTGGAACTCGATCAGCTTGTTGCAGAGTTCGCAGTGGAGGTGATCGTGCCGCGGGTAGCCGTAGTCGTGCTCGTAGACACTGCGGCCGCTGAGCATCATTTTGCGCAGCATGCCCGCCTCGAGCAGTTCCGACAGCGTGCGGTAGACGGTGGGCCGGCTTACCCTCCGCTGTGCGATGAGATCCTGGAGGTGTCCCATCAACTCGTCGGCGTCGAAGTGGTCGTGATGGCTGAAGACCGTCTCGACGATCAAGCGGCGCTGTTCGGTAACCCGTTTTCCGCGGTTCTGCAGGAACTGCGCGAACCGCTCGAGCGGAGCCACTGTCACCTGAACGGATCGAAGTGAGTAGTCTTCCGACATAGCGTTCAAGCCGGCGATACGAGACCGGGTTTTGGAGTCTTACGTTGCAGCATGTACACGCCGTGCGCAGATATTTTCGGGTTCTCTTGGGTTGCGGGCGCAGCCAGTAATAGGATCTAACGAAGCGCTATCTATCAAGCGGCTACCTAGCCGATTTCCTCCAGGAGCTTGCCGACGGCAAGCTGGAGTTTCTCTTCCGTCTCGTAGGTGCCGGCGGCAATCTGCATGCGGATCGCGTCAACCCGGCCCTGGCGAATGTCGGGTATCTGGTTGACCTGCTCGACCAATTGTGCCGCCTCGGAAAACTGCACCTCGTCGGTAATCGGCGCCGATTGGCTTGGTGTGTTGGGCTTGGAAACCCTAGACATATGCGGCGAATTAATCGGCTGCGGGCCGTGTAATTGCGCCGCGCGTTGGATGTGCATCCTTCTTCTCCCAAAAACAAATGTCCGTCAAAACTTCCTGTTTGCGGAACCGGTTTCTTTCTCAGCGTCAAAATCAAGCAGTGTTTGAAAACTCAACTCAAACGGTAACCGTTGTTCGTTGGATCATCCATCCTTCCAACTATAGGTCAACCCCTGCTGTTGCCGCGCCTGAAACTTTCGTAACCGTCTCATCGACAAGCCGACAGCCTGGATTCAATCAAACCACAAACGCCGGTTTGGTATCAAAAGACCCTTCTTAGCCAACTGTAACACTTGTGACGGTGCCGATTTCCATTTGCGATGCCAATTATGGCCGATGTGGTTTTTCGGCAGCATCCGCCTAGTGAAACTACGCCACGTTTGTTGTCTTCACATTCATTACAATTCCATTTTGCCACCAAACGACGAATGAGCCAAGGGGATTCTTTTCCCAGCCGCCTCTCCTGGTAATGATTACTATACGTTTCTTCACTACAAACGGTTCAGCATAATCGACGCGGATTATAGGGGGTTACCGAAAACTGGACAAGATCGGACCGGAAAAATCACGTTGCCGTGTGAAAAAGGGGTGAGTGGGAAGGGCAGGGGGAGACGAACACGGCAGTTGGGTGACTGGGTAACTGAACTCGCAAGATTTCAGATGATTTGGGCGGAATCCCGCGATTCTCGACTTTCTCGCGAAACCAGGGACGCTTTCGGCGGTTTAATTGGGTGATGCCGGAAGTATATCGGGCACGGTCACAACCCGAGCCTCGGCCACACACTGGATTTCGGCAAGAAATGTACTTTGCGGCCGCGGCAAGCGTCAAGCGGCAAGTAAGATCCCTTTTCTACTCCCAGTTGCTTAAGGAGGCACGAAGATGCGCAGGTTACTCCCCATCCTGATGATCGCCGTGGCGATCGTCGTTCTGCCCAGCCTGTTGCTGGCGGAAGAAGCGAAGCGGCCGGAAAGGCCCGGCCCCGAGGCAATGTTCAAACGCCTCGATGCCAACAACGACGGCCAACTGACGCCGGACGAGATTCCAGCCCCGCTACTGGAGCGAATCAAACCCAAACTCAAAGAGGTCGACAAGAACGGCGACAAGAAACTATCGCCGGCGGAATTCGCCGAGTTGGTCAAGAACCGCCGAGGTGGACCGCCGGAAGGCGAGCGTGGACGCCGAGGCCGCCCCGCTCCGCCACGAGCCGACGGCCCGCCGAAGGCTGAGCGTGGACGTAGTGACCGACCCGGCCCGCCGAGAGACGCGCATAGACGTGGCGACCGACCCGGCCCGCCGAGAGACGCGCATGGACGTGGCGACCGCCCCGGTCCGCCGCATGCCGGCCATCCCGGCCCAAAAGGCCCGGCCCCCAAGGCGATGTTCATGCGAATGGATACCAACAAGGACAAGATGCTCAGCCCGGAGGAGTTCGGCCGCGGCATGAAACGTATGCATCAGATGATGATGGCACGTCACGGTTCGCCCGGCCATCGACCGCCGCATCACCCGGGCCCGCCGGACAAACGGCGTGGACCGCCGCATGCCGAGAAGATGAAGGCAATGGCCGAGAAGGGCAAAGAGATGTTCAAGGCCGCCGACAAGAACAGCGACGGCAAACTCAGCAAGGCGGAAGCGCCCGAGCGGCTGAAGGAGCACTTCGACAAGATCGACGCCGACTCCGACGGGCAGCTCGCTCCCGAGGAAATGAAGAAGGCCTTTCACAAGCGGATGGCCATGGCGATGAAGAAGCATGGCGAGATGAAGAAGCATGGCGAGATGAAGAAGCATCGTGGCGGACCGCATCACGGTCGGCCCGGAGCAATGGTCGAGCGTTTCAAGGCCGCCGACAAGAACAGCGACGGCAAGCTCAGCAAAGAGGAAGCGCCCGAGCGGATGAAGGAGCACTTCGAGAAGATCGACGCCAACTCCGACGGCCAACTCACGCCGGAGGAACTGAAGAAGGCCTTTCGCGAGCGGATGGCCGGCGCGATGAAGAAGCACGGCGAGATGAAGAAGCATCGTGACGGACCGCGTC
>CAZDHN010000145.1:0-11315 GCA_964505115.1 uncultured Planctomycetaceae bacterium | reverse complement strand
GGAACCCTTCTCCATGTAGGCAACCACCTGCTTGGCCTTTTTGCTCTGCTCGGTGGCCTTGAACATGCCGGCCAACGCCACGGCCGCCTGGTGGGCTTCGATCCGCTCCGGCACGCTGCCCTTGTATCGCTCGCGAATGAAGGCCAACCGGCCGTCGGTGAACCGGCCGATGGCCGCGTCGACCTCTTTCTTCCGGTCGGCCGGTAGTTTCTTCTGAACGGCTCGCAGTTCGGGCTCCGACACGCTACCCAACTCGCAAGGCCAAAGAAGAACTTGCACCTCCTCCGACATGTCGGGCGAGAGGAAACTGAACTCGCCGAGGCTCTTGCCCGTTTTCAATTTCTTGGTCAGAACATACTCGCCGTCCGGGTAGCGCCCGCCCGCGCTACCCTTGTCGATCATGCTGCCGTCCGGCCCGATCATCACGTAGTTGAAGAGGTTGCTTTCGAACCCCAGCCGCTTGGGCATGGTGGGATCGTAACCGTGCAGGATATTGGGGGCGAAGAAACCGCGCTGAGTGAGGTACTCTTTCGCGCCCCGCGGGCTACTATCGGCATAGATGGCCAGCAACACTACCGGCTTACCCTTGATGGCTTCCTTCGTCTGTTTGAACAGTTCGCCCGACCACTTGTTGCACTTTGGGCACCAACTGGCATAGACCAGGATAACGGTCGTCTTGCCCTTCAACGCGTTGAGATTGACGGCCGGCCCGCCCCACTTCACGTTCTGGAGCGAGGGCATCTTGACGCCCGGTTGGGCCTCTTGCGCGCTGAGCGCCGAGCCAAGACAAACCAACAGAATCCCGCCCGCCGCGACCAGTCTCTTGCCCACGAGAGAGTCCCCATCGGTTTGCGTTTCGGTGTTGATGCGGGCTGGTGTCGACCCACTACGAATTGCCTACCCACCCCACTATATCAAGAATCCATTGCCCACTCAAGTGGTGAGCATAAGCCGTCGGAACTGGGGGCTGAAATGTGAGTTGCAGAGCTTGGCCGCGGCGTCCACGCTTGCGCCGGGAGGTGCCCATGGCCGCCAATTGGTCGCTTTCGCGCGTGATGCTCTGCTACCTGATCGTGGCCCTGTCGGCCAGCGGGTTGCCGGGGATCGGCCTCCGTCGCAATCGGTCTTATTTCCGCTTGGCTACCAGGTAACCGAATCTCGCAAGGCTTAGCGTGGGGCTGCCGTCAGCTCCCTGGACCTTCGCGCCGTCGGCCATCACGGTATCGTAAGACCATCGGGTCGGTTTGGGCAGTGCGACGCGGACCTTGATTTCACGATCCGACAGATTCACTACCGATAGGATTTCCTCGCCGGGCGTGCGGCGGAGGAAAGAAACGACCGAGCCGGGCTGATCGTTGTCGACCCAGATGACCTCGCCATGTGTCAACGCCCGCTCTGCGTGACGCATCGCGCAGAGCTTCTTGCAGAACGCCCGACGCGCCTTGCCCGCCGGCGTATCACCGTTGGCCCAGTCGATCGCCGAGCGCCCAAATATGCTGTGCCGGGCCGTGTCGGCAACCTCCTGCCCGTTGTAGATAAACGGCATTCCGTCGAGCGTGAAGATGGCGACCAAGGCGGCGCGCACGTGCCGGGCTCCCAACTTCTTTTCGATACGGTTGTGAAAGGCGTCGTTGGCAATGTCGTGGTTGTCGATGAAGCGGATGAAGCGTGCTCCGCCCCGTGGGCGTTCGCCGTGCATCTTCTCCCATCGTTTCCGGAAGGCGGCGGCGTCGCTCCAATTCCTCCGCCAATCGTAGTCCAGGTCGAATGCCTTGAGTTGATCCTCGCGCCGCGTTCCCTCGGCCAACATGCAGATCTCGGGCTGAATCTTCTCCAGGCGGTCGCGTGCCGTTTCCCAGAAGTCCAGCGGAACGCCGTCCGAAACGTCGCAGCGGAACCCGTCGACGCCGAAATCCCGGACCCAGTATTCCATGTTCTTCCAGAGGTAATCTCGCAGCTCGGGGTTATCCATGTTCACGGCCGGGAACCCCCAGCCCGCAACGACCACCTTGCCTTGTTTGTCACGCTTGACGAAGTTCGGATGCTCTTTGAGGAAGACCGCGGTCGGGCCGCAATGCAAGTAAACCATATCCAGCAGCACGCGCACGCCCAGCTTGTGCGCCTCGGCGACAAATGCCTTCAAGTCGGCGTCCGTCCCATACTCCGGATCGACGTGATAGTAGTCCATCATCCGATAGGGATTGCGAGGATTGTTCATTTTCGAGGCCTTCTGACGCGGACTCCATCCCTCTCTGTTCGGATCGTCGTCCGACACGAAGACGGGGCAGATGTAAATGATGTCGATGCCAAGCTCGGCCACCTTCGGCAAGCGTGCCGTCGCGGCCTTAAGCGTACCCTCGGGCGTAAAGGCTCGAGGTTGGATCTGGTACATCACGCCGGCGGTCACCCACTCCGGCGACGGCCGGGCCGGTCGCTCGTTTAGCGGAGTTGGAGACGCGGCTCGGGTAGACGTTGCCAGTGCCAACAGAACGACCATTCCCATTAGTGTGTGTTTCATCTTTCATGTCCTCTGGAGTGTGATTGTCATTTGAAGGTGGAAGTGTTGTATCAGGGCTCGCGAGTCACACCTGGGCACAACTCGCTCGGTTGTCCCTTGTGCCCGTCGCGGTCGACCGCGCGGACACGGTAATAGTACACGGCATGCGGCTTCAGACCCTTGTCTTCAAAAGGAACGACGACATACGGGCCAGGCTCTACCTTCGCCAAGAATGTCATCTCGTTGAGTTCGAAATCGGGATCCGTCCCCCGGTAAAGCTCGTAGTGCGATAAGTCGGGTTCGATATTCCGCCCCCATTGGAGATAGAGCATGTCGGGCGCGTCACCACGCCATGCCCTGGGATCGGTAATCAGTCCGGTGTAAACAGTTCCGACTTTGGCGGGCGGCGAATTGCCTTCGGGCCGGGTTACGCCCCGTACACACCGCGAGATGGCGCCCTGCCGCAGATCAGCATCGACGGCGGCCACGCGGTAATGGTACGTCGTGCCCGCTTTCAGCCAATCATCCAAAAGAAGCGTGTTGCCGGTGGTGGCCAGCAGATGGTACTCGTCCGGCGCGAAGTCCGCCTGTTCGCCCCGGTAGACATTGTATTGCCGCGTCCCGGGGACAGCCGCCCAGCGTAACGTCACCGACTTATCCGAGCATTCGTCGACGGCCAACTCCGGCGCCGGCGAAACCGGGCCCGGTTCCTCCAGCCGCAGCGTGGCGTAGCCGAAGGGATCGAGTTTCAACGTCGGGCGGTCGAGCACCTTGCGGTCTCGCTCGGTCACCGAGCAGCTTGTTAAACGCAGGTCTCGGCCCCAGCCTGTCTTAACAGCGACCGCATCCGCCGGCCGGCCGGCGGTTTCCTGGAACCTTGCGATGACACCACGTCCCGGCGTCTCGCTCAGCTTGAGGGTCAGCAGGCTGACGTTGGCGGCGTCGACCGAAAGGAAGCCGTGACTCGCCGCGGGCAGTGTCCCTTTCCGCGCCTCGGGGATCACCGTCGCCAACAGCGGAGTGACCGCCCGTTCGGCGAACCGCGCCACTCGGGCGTCCCGAAAGCTCCCGGCGTGGCTACGGATCACGTAGCGGAAGCAAAGGTTGATATATGACGGTCCGGTGACATAGGCGTGTGCATATAGCCAATCATTGAACACGTAAGAGTAGAGGTGCGTTGTGGTGAGCGGCTCGCCGAATGTCCTCTTGTCGGCATGGATCTTTCCGCATTCGACCAGACAACTGTCGTACTGCACCAGGGTTACGCCGAATCGGTCGTTGCCGATGTCGGTCCAGTCGCGTGCTGCCAGGTAGGCATCGGTCCCGTGGCCGGTCTGGTCGTCATGCGGGCGGGCGACACACCCGTTCAGCCCTACCCTGAACACTCCGTCGGGCACGTCGAACGGGAAAGCGTAATAGCCAAACCGGTGCCACCGATCCTTGCTGGCCAGATCGCGCACATGGTCAAGTCGATTGTCAATGTTGATTCGCTTATCGTGGGTGGGCAGGGTCACGCGCTGCTGGATCGCGGCACCACTGACCGGATCGTCCATCTGGGCAATCACGGTTTGTCCCAGCGGGGAAGTCTCGACCTCGAACCGGGCCCGGGTAGGCGACGAGAAACTCTTATGCACATCCTTTGTGTAGACCAACTGATTGCACCGGTATGGAGCCGCCGCATCAACCAACTCGCGCCGGAGTTGCTTGTCGAAGATCCCGGTGATCGAACCGTCCTCGCCAAAGGTCACGCGGTAGAAAGTGTTTTCAACTGTCGGCGGTTTGGCGGACGGACGCTTCACGATCGTTTCGGAGTCGCCTTCGGCAAGCTTGAACAGGGCGTACCCCATCGGCGGAATCTCCGACGTCCTGAATCTCAGCTTGCGCCCCACGGCGTCGGCGGGCGCAAGGATACCATCCGAACAGCGAACGGAACGCAACTTCACGCAAGACTCCGGCAGTTCAACTTCCACGGTCTCCGCGCGTGGATGGAGTGTTGGATTGAAGACGAAAACCGACGGTCCCTCGGCGGGCACCAAAGCGGCGAGCGTCTTCAGTGCCCGGGCGCTTTGCTCCTCGGCCGTGGCCAGTGCCCGCTTGAGCCAGTCCCGTTTCTGCATCCAAGTGTCGTAGACGGGACGCCCCTTGTAGTGGCTGACGCCGTAGCCATGTTCATCGTTGCAGATCAGCGCGTCCCACGCCCGCCGCAGCGCTATCGTGGGATAGATGAAATCGGGATCGGCCAAACGCGCCAAGGTGGCCAGCTTTTCGGCGACCGGCAGCAGCCGATCGGCGGCGCGCTTCTTGGCTAGCAGCGAGGGCGTCGAGACTGGATGCTGCGCCCAGCCGCCGGTAATGTCGCCGCGAAGCGTCGGTATCTTGTCGCCAAACCGCTTCTCGATCTGCCGGAACGGCTCGGACAGGTCTCCCACCGCGCGCAGTTCCGGCCAACGCCACTGGGCATTCCACGCCTTGGCCAACGTGGGAAAAGCGAGGTTGGGCGTTTCGTTGTCGTCGTAGTTCGAGACGAGCCAAATATCGTAAGGATAGCGCGACTCGAGCAAGGCAAGCTGCTTCGCCATTGTCGGAACGACGGCCTCGAGCGACGAGCCAGCCGGGGAGCGATTCTTACAGGTTCGAATACCGAAGGCATGACCCGTGCTGATGTAGTGCGGATTGGCCCAAACAAGCAGGCGGCTCTTGGCATCGGGCCCCTGCCAGTAAAAAACGTGCGGCAGCTTGGAGTTCCACCCAACCTCGACCCGCGAGCCGCCTATCGTCTTGGGATTCCAGGCATTGGGTAGAAAGACCAGATTCTTGATTCCCGCGTCGGCGTAGGCCGTAACCAACGGCCAGGTGATCCCGTTGTTGTCGATCATCAGCATGGTTTCGGCGGGAACATTCCATCGAGCTCGCGCCTGCCGAGCGTAGTACGCGCTGCGACACAGCTCTTCCATGCCGAACACTTGGGTATGATTGCCCGAATGGGAAGCGCCGATGTCGAAAATACCCGTCTTGACGTATTTCCGCACGGTTTCGTCGGCGACCCGCTCCGAGCGATCTTGTGGGTAGTTCAGCCACCACCAGAGCCCTTCGATAACGTATCGGTAACGAGACGCATCCGGCCAGTCGGATGTCTGGTCGGCCAACTGGCGCGCTCGGTCGATGTACTCGACCGTCGCGAACCGTTGTTTGTACTGAGGGTCATGCAATCCGATATCGATGTGCGCCGACTTGATCACGTAGAGTGTCCAATGGCGGGGCGGGGTCCATCTGAGGGTCTTTTCGGCAAGCTTCTTCGAGCCGGCCGACAGCACCCAGCGAGTCTCGACCGGCTTTTTCGGTTCCTGAAGGAGCAGCGCGGCGCTATTCGTGCCCTTGCTCAATGCGCCCAACGTCTTCTCGGCCAAGAGCCGGTCACCGCTCGACCAGACTCGCAGCACGGCCGCCTCAATCGCCTCGCTGCTCTCGACCGACAAGTCGATCTTCTGGAGTGGCGGCTGGTCGCGCGAGACTAGCGAGGTCGGCGTCACTTCCCAGCGTTTCACGGGCGATGCCGCCTGAGCAGTTCCGCCCAGCACCGTGGCGACACTCGCCACTAGAAGCAGAAGGCGTAGAGGTGAAGGCATGGCGTGCTCCGATTGTGGAATCAGTACAAGGTTGCGTTCAGCGGCATGGTAAGCCGCTCGGGTGACAAATTCTTCGCGCCATTCTCATTCTTGTAGATCCAGACCGCCGTGCCGGGAACCGTGTTGACAACGAGATCGGGCCGGCCGTCGCCGGTTACGTCGGCCAGGTGGATCATATAGCGGAGCTTCCCGGTGTTGTCGGGTCCTCGGGCACCTTCCGGCATTGGTGTCTCGAAGCGTGCCCGCTTGTTCCCCTTTGCGTCGAGCAGCGCCCGGGTTTGTCCACAGTAGATCAAGTCCTCGCCCGTGCCGAACCAATCGACCAAGCGGTGCTGCCGGCTGCGCATCGTCATGTAGCGGCCCAGCAAGCTGCCATTTTCGTCGAGCACCAGCAAAGGCGATTTCCCCCAAGGTGTATGGCAGATATCAACGACGATCTCCCGTCCCGGCAGCGTCTTGTCGAGTTCGCCAAAGAAGACCGACTCGAAATGCAGGCCCGTAACGCTCCAATAGACCTTGCCGTTACCGTCGAGCATATCCATGCGGTTACCGCCGCAATGTGTCAGCAAGAGGCGTTTGTCGGCGGGCCGATCACCATCGCAAAACAAGCGGATGGCGTCGGCGTGGCCACCTTGGCAGATCGCTTCCGGCAAGCGCCAACGCAGCGAGCCGTCGTGGTTCAGGGCGGCGAACCCGGCAATGACTTCGTCGCGTCCATCGCCATCGAGGTCGATGGGAAACGGTTGATGAGAGGTTCTATATCCCCCCGGCTTCCGGACGGTCCAAAGCAGTTTTCCGTCGACATCATAAGCCCAGATCTGCCCGTACCGCGTTTTCACCAGCATGTCGCTTGCGCGGTCGCCACCCGACAGATTACAGAACGTGAGGCAATCCGACGCGTTGGGTGGAATCTCGAAATGCCGCAATTCTTCTCCCGTGGCGCCGTCGAGAACCACCACGCGACGGTCGGCCGCCAGAACGACTTCGTGGCGTCCATCACCGTCGAGGTCATGGATTTGACAGGCCACGTCATGATGAATGGCGTTGCGCGCGTCCGGGTCACCCCATTTCCAGAGCACCGAGCCATCGAGACGATGGACGACCGCCGAAGATGTATAGTGGACATCTCTGGCTGGCACGCCGTTTCGAGCACTAACGATCTCCGCCGCGCCGTCGCCGGTGAGATCGCCCACGACCAGCCAACCGCCCCGATATTTCGGATCGAGCTTGATCGTCTTCCACGGCCGAACGATCGGTACTTTTGCGTCCGGAATGTCCGTGACGTGAACATCGAACCGCGCCGGCGTAGCCGCGGCCAGATTCTTCGTGGGGATAATTGGCTGGTCGGATACCGCCGGACGCGCGGAACAGAGCAGGCCGATCGCGGCAACGGCAATCAGAACCGTCCGGGAGTGCGGCAAGAAGCGTGGAGACATCTTCATGGCAAGGCCTTTCGATTGTGGGCGCTCACATCCCGCCGACGTTCGGATACCACTCGGGCCGGCGGGGGTCCTGGTGGAAGCGGGCGTAGTAGTCGCCCTTCTCTTCAAAGTATGCCTCGTAACGGGCCATCTTTTCCTCGTCCAGTTCGACGCCGAGCCCCGGGCCCGTGGGAACGGTGATGGCGCCGTTCTCGTAGGGCATCTTTCCACCGACGATGATGTCGTCCTCCAGGTAGTGGTAATGAGCGTCGCCGGCGTAGTGCATGGCGGGAATCGTCGACGCCGTGTGCAGCATGGCCGCCAATTCGATGCCGAACTCGGCGCCCGAGTGCATCGACACTCCCAGATTGAACGTGCGGCAGACCGCGCAGAGGTCTTTCACGCCGCGCGGTCCCTCCCAGTAGTGCAGGTCGGTCAGCACGATGTCCACGGCGTTGATGCGAATGGCGGGCCCAAGATCGTCGAACTTATTGGGATACATATTGGTTGCCAAGGGGATGCGAACCTGCTGACGCACCGCCCTCATGCCCTCCAGGCCCCAAGCCGGATCTTCGTAGTATTCCAGACCGAGCCCTTCCAGCCGGCGGCCAACCCGCACGGCCGTTGCCACCGACCAGAGCCCGTTGGGATCGATGCGGAGCCCGAAACTCTCGCCGAGCCGGTCGCGGCAGAGTTCGAGCACGCGGGCTTCTTCCATGGGGTCCAGCACGCCGGCCTTGAGCTTCATGGCGTCCACGCCCAGCGTTTCGTGCAGTTCCACGCAGAGGTCGGCCATGTCCTCGGCCGACGTATCATCGCCGCCGCCGGGCCGATCGTATCGCCAGAACAGGTAGGCGATCATGGGCACGGCATCGCGGACCTTCCCGCCCAGCAACTGGTTCATCGGCACGCCGGCCGCCTTGCCCTGGATATCGAGACAAGCGATCTCCAGCGCGCCGTACAGCCGCGAGTTGGAGAGGTAGTAGATCGCCCGCAACACCTTCAGCTTGATTGCCTCCAGGTCGAAGGGATCCATGCCGACGATCCGCGGTTTGAGCTTCAGCAGAGCCCCGCGTTGATCGCCCCCGCCCACCTCGCCGAGCCCGACGATTCCTTCATCGGTTATCAGTTCGACGACCGTCCGCAACATGTAGCCCGGGTGGACGCCCGTGTTGTGCCGCAGCATGGCGTTCATTGGAATGGCCACGGTGCGGACTCGCATATCAACGATTTTCATGTGTGGAGTGCTCCCACCATAATGTCTAGAGGTATTGGCGTCTGACGGCCTTATGGCATCGTCAGCGTTTGTTTCACGGGACCGTCCGAGCCGACCGTCATCTCGAACGTCTTCGTCTTGCCGCCGGCGCTCACCCGGATCTCGTAACGTCCGTTGAAACCGCGAAACTTCACGTTTCCATCGGCGCTGGACTTGGCCGCGAGGTTGGTTTTCCAGTCGTGATTTATCAGTTGATCCAAAGCCTTGTAGGCCGGCTTGGGGTTGAAATCGCGGTCGGCCAGACCACCGCCGGCACGGCCTTCGGTGCCGTGGGCCGTGCCGTCGCCCAAGTTCCACCAGGTAATGCCGGCCATCTTGGGCGCGGCGAACCAGAGCCGGTAGATGTCGCGTGTCACGCGGCGCTGGACCTCCAGACCGTCCTCGCCGGCCGAGCCGATGGTGATCTCCGTAACCCACAGCGGCAGACCGAAGCGGGCGAACATCCCGTAGTTGTCCAGCATCGCGCCCGGATCGCAACGGTTGCCGCCGGTGTAACCGTCCAGCGATTTGCGGCTGAAGTAGTGGAACTGGAACCCGATGCCCTCGATGGGAATCTTGTTCTCGAGCAACCTGGCACACTGTCGATAGAAGCGGTTCGTTTCGTTCGCGGGCCCGTTGAACCTGGTGATATCGTTGATTATCAACGAGTTGTCCGGGCGGAACACTTTCTGCTCTTCCGTGAACGCCCAGGGCACGTAAGCCGGATAGTCTTTATTCTCGGCCGAGTAGAACGGGTAGCGAGCCGGGCAGACCAGCGATTCGTTCACGCCGTCCCAGATTGGAATGTCCCGGGCGTAACGGTCGGCAAGCTCCTTGAAGCGCTTGAGGTAGAGCCGTTTGAGTTCCGCCGGGTCCTTGGGCAGCCACTCGGGATTATGCGAATGCCACAACAAGGGATGACCCTTGAGCGTCAGCCCGTGCTTCTTGCCGAAGGCCACGACCCGATCCGGCGGCGGGCGGCGCCAGAAGTACGAACTCCCCTCGGTCAGTCGCGGCTTGCCCTGCTCCGGTTCGGTGCCGGCCCAGTAGAAGGGAACGGTGGCGAAGTTGAACAGCTTGAGGAAAGCCTTTTCGTAAGCATCGTTCTTCTCCTTCATCTGTCCCATCACGAAGATGTTGCAGCCGAAGAGAAACTCGTGCGACTTCTGCGCGATTTGCACCTCGGCGCCAGCCAGCGGATTGCCCGCGGCGTCGAGTATCGTCAACACGGCGTCACTCTTGCGATTCTTCTCTATGCCCTCGTCAATACGTTTGTTTACGGCCGGATCGTCCCAGCGCTTGAGATAATTGTCCGGCAGCCCGGCGCCGGCGGGTTGGCCGACGGCAACAACCACGGCCAACGCAGCCGCTACGATCAGTGGAACTCGCACGTTCATGTTTGTCTCCTTCAGTGTAAGTTTGGTATCTGACAACGTTGCAGTTTATCGCGTTACAGCCACAAACCTCCGTCGATGAAGATTGACGCGCCGGTGATGTATCGTGCCGAGTCCGACGCCAGGAAAGTAACCGTCGGAGCGATATCCTCCGGCTCGGCAATGAACCCGGCCGGGATCTTCTCGACCACTTTCGCTTCGTAGGCGGGGTTTGAGAGGACCTCGCGGTTGATGTCGGTTCGCGTGGCGCCCGGGCAGACGTTGTTGATCGTAATCCCATAACGGCTGTACGACTTGGCCATCTCGCGCATCATCAGGGCCAGCCCCCCTTTGCTCATGCCATAGAGGGCGGAGAACCCGGTGGGCGTCAGTTCGTGCAGCGAGGAGACATTGATAACGCGGCCCCATCCGGCCTCGCGCATTTTTCGCAGCGCCCGCTGGGCACAGAAGAAGGCCCCCTTGAGGTTCGTCGCCATGACGGAGTCGTAGGTCGCCTCGTCGAAGTCGCAAACATCAGCTCGCGGCTCGATGCCGGCGTTGTTAACCAGGATATCGAGCGGGCCGAAGTCGGACTCGACGTGGTCGAACATCCGGTCGATGTCGCCTTTTTGGCTCACGTCTGTCTGAACGGCCAGGGCGCGCCGGCCCAGGGCCTCGATTTGCCGGACGACCTCTTCGGCCTGTTGTCGGCTGCGATTGTAGTTGACGACCACGTCGGCGCCGGCCCGGGCCAGATCCAGGGCAACGGCCCGACCGATACCTCGTCCGGCCCCGGTAACCAGGGCTTTCTTGCCTTGTAGCGTACTCATGGCGATTCTTCCTCGATCATTTCTTCCGGCACGAAATCGCGGTTAAAAAATACATGCAGGGCCGCCAGCGCGGCGACGGCGCCGACAACATAGGCCCCGCCCAAAACGGCGATTCCCGCGTCAAGTCCCCAGGGTTCCTTCATGGCGCCCAACAGGTATGGAGCGCTCGCCCCGACGATGAAACCGAAGCTCAACACAAAGCCGACCATTGACGATCGATAGCGTGGTGCCGTGACGTCGAAGGGCGCGGCGAACAGATTTGAATCGTAGATGCCGCGGAAGACGCCGTAAAGCCCCGAGGCCGTCAGGCAGA
>CAZDHN010000144.1:0-11336 GCA_964505115.1 uncultured Planctomycetaceae bacterium | reverse complement strand
GTCGATCATGGCATGTCGGGCCGGTGAGTGGCGGCATTGCAAGCCGCAGAGTATCTTCACGCCATTCTTCTCGGCCGCCTCGGCGGCGCGAAGCATCCGGTGGGAGCCCATCGGGTCGGGCGCGAACTCCTTCTCCATGAAGACGTTGATGCCCTTTTTGACCGCGTACTCGACATGCACCGGACGGATGTACGACCGCGTGGTACACATGGCAATGTCGCCGGGGCGAAGCGAATCGATCGCTTTCTTGTGCGAATCGAAGCCGAGGAACTGGCGTTCCTTGGGTACGTCGACCTGACCGGGGAACGCCTTCGAGAGTGCCTTCACGGCTTGCGTGGCGCGACTCTCTTCGAGATCGGCCGTTGCATAGAGCTGAATCGGGCCCTGATCCTTGGTCCGAAGCGCGTTGGCCACCGCGCCCCTGCCGCGGCCACCGCAGCCGATTAGCGCCAAGCGGATCGTATTGTTCTCGGCGGCATGCACGGCCGGCACCGCGCCGGCGAGCAACGTCCCGCCCGCCGCCATCGCGCCGCTCTTCTTAAGGAAACTCCGTCGAGTGGTTGTTCCAGCATCGTTCGATTTGGTCATCTGGTTCTCCATCGTTGGTGGTTGGGGTGTTTGGAATGGTTTGTGGGTGGCCAGGCTAATCGTTTAGCGACCGGGGTGCCACTGCTGGCTTGCCCAGCAGTGCCTTGGCGGCGATTGTACTTCACACTGCTGGACAAGCCAGCAGTGGCACCCAACGCAAACGCGCCGGGCAAGCCCGGCGGCTAAACGACTCACGTAAAACCATCCCCGCCCCTCTCCCGCAAGTGGGAGAGGGGGGAGTTGGCGTTGGTCTACAGTTCCTTCCACTTCCCGGCAACCGGGGCGGGGAAGTAGCCGTTCTCGTCGGCCTTGACCGGCGGAGGGCTGTCGTGCGACAACTTGTCGAGGTAGTCGCAGAACTGGAACTCCGACTTGGTCACGTCGTCCCAGGTGACGATGTTATTGCTGTGCGCGGCCGCGCGACCCATCAACGCCGCGTAGTCGGCGAACACGGCCCGTTTGCCTTCGTTGTGGGGCAGGTCGGCGCGGATGCTCTTAATGAAGGCGATCCACTCGAGGTCCCAGGGGCTGGCGGTGTCAGGCGTGGGCGACCAGGCAACGTTCTCCTTGGCAATGTTGTGGTCCTTGAAGATGTGGACCGTGGCCTTGTGTACGTCGCCCGAGAACTGACCCGTCTTCTTCTCGCAATGCACGAAGGTGGCGAACTCGCGATGGCCGTCCAACGCCCGGCGGAATCCACAGAAAGCCTTCTTACCGTTGGGGAAGGTGTACTCCATCGAGTAGATGTCGTTATTCTGGCCGTGGTCGTCGCTACCAGTCTCGCGTCCACCCATGCCTCGGCAGGAGACGGGCCAAGCGTCCATTATCCAGCAGCACTCGTCGATTTGGTGGATGAGGTTGTCGACCATGTGTCCCGAGCCGACCCAGTAGAGCTGCGCCTTTCCGAAGCGGAGTTGCTCGACGAAGCTATTGGACCGTTCGCCCTGGCTTCCCATCCAGCCGCGGCCGGTGAGCCGGTTGGCGCGGATGTAGGAAAGCTCGCCCAGCTCGCCGCTTTTGATCTTGTCGATCAGCGCGGCCCGGGCGGGTGAATGGCGGCATTGCAGGCCGCAGAGTATCTTCGCGCCGTTCTTCTCGGCCGCTTCGGCCGCGCGAAGCATCCGCTGCAAGCCCTTCGGATCGGATGCGAACGGCTTCTCCATGAAGACGTTGATGCCCTTGGAGACGGCGTACTCGACATGCACCGCGCGGATGTACGCCCGCGTGGTACACATGGCGACGTCGCCGGGGCGAAGCATGTCGATCGCCTTCTTATGCGAGGCGAAGCCGATGCACTGGCGGTCCTTGGGCACGTCAACCTGGTCGGGGAACTCCTTGCTGAGCGCCTTCAAGGATCGCGCCATGCGGTCCTCGTGCAGATCGGCCGCCGCGTAGAGCTTGATCGGGCCCTGGTTCTTCGTTCGAAGTGCGTTGGCCACCGCGCCCGTGCCACGACCACCGCAGCCGATCAGCGCCAGGCGGATCGTGTTGTTCTCGGCCGCGTGTACCGCCGGAATCGAACCACCGAGCAAGGCCACGCCCGCGGCCGCCGAACTGCCTTGCTTCAAAAAAGTTCGGCGGTTGGGTCTGGGGGAATCGTTGGGTTTAGTCATGTCGTTCTCCAAGGGTTAGTAATTGATTCATACATCCAGCATCTTGCGCATCGCGTCCAACAGCACTCCTTCCACGTCGGGCGCGACTCGCGAGACGAATCCTGTTTCGTAGCCGCCCTGGCTGTAGGCTATCTTGGTGCAGATGTAGCCCGGGCCAAGGTCGGAATAGGCGGCCATGCAGACGAAGTCATCCGGCCGCATCTTGCTCGCCGCCAATTGATACTCGATACACAACTCGCCCGGCATGTGTAATACGTGTGTCCGGCCGATCCGCAAGCAACCCAGTTCCAGGTGATGCCCGCCGCCCATCCGTCGCGACCAGGATAGATCCCGGGCGGCAAACACCCGGCTGCGCTGCTTCAGCGTAGTGTTTGCGAGTTTCTCGATTCGGTCGGCTTCCTTAATACTGGCGCGGACGGGCAATTGCACGGGCGCCACGCGCCAACCGACGTCGGACGCGCTGACGGGCGTCTTCTTGGTTGTCTCCCAGGCGATTTTCATGCCCTGGGCGAGCCGAAGGCCCAGAATACGGCGGTTCTTTTCCGAGCCGTCGTTGTACTTGCCGGCCGCAATGTCGCCGCCGGCCCCGTTGAAGTGAATGCAGGAGACGCCCGGCAGTACGGACTCGCGCGCCGCTCGGGCAACACCCACCGTGTCGGCGCTGACGCCGCCCCGTCCATAGTAACTCTGCGGATGCGTTGCGTAATAGGTCAATACGGCCAGCGGCCGGTCGCCGTCCCAGAAGCTCAACGCCCGGCAGTAAGGATCGATGATACCCTCGGGCGCGTCGATGGCCAGTTGGTTCCGACAACTGCTCATGCGCGTGCGTTTGATCCGGCCGTCCGCCCCGAGGATTCTCCGATTGGAGGCGAACTTTTCGACCTTACCCCGGCCGGAACCGACGTGCGTTACCCGCCGCGGCGTTTTGATCGCTTCGGCGACCGCGCCGGCTACGTTCTCGAGGCAGGCTTGGGCCGTGTCGACATCGAACATCCGGCCGCTCAGCCCGGCGGCCGCCAATAGTTCTTCCGTCGAATGATCGATACCGGGCGCCGAATGCTGATGCACCACATGCACCGTGACCCGATCGGCCGACGTGCCGGCGGCCTTGGCCAGCGCGGCTCGCCACAGGTCGTGCGACTTGTTACCGATGCCGACCCAATCGACGGCGCAAAGCACGATCGGCGCGCCGGCGCCGAGCAGTACGATGCCTCGCGCGGTGAGCGGGTCGAGTATTTCCTTGGCGGGCGCTACGTTGCCGTGACAGAGCACGCCGCCAACCGGCGTGGTAACATCGGCCTGAAAGGTGGCTATCCGCATCGGCGCTTCGGCCGCCATGGCCCGACCGACGGACAGAGAAGTTCCCAACGCAACAGAAACCATGAACTCACGTCGTTTCATGCTGATACTCGATTGTCCAAGAGGCAGGGTTTTTGGGGGAGGACGGGGCGAGTTTAGGAACTGGTCAGGAATTGGACCGACAACTCGATAGGTTAGCCCGGTCGCCTGCGACCGGTACGCCGACGATTGCTCGTTGTTCTTCCCGTCGCGGGCGACGGGGCTAACACGGATCTTGCCGGTCCAATATCCGAACAGGTTCTTAACGAGCCTTTAGCATAACATGCGGGCGTCTTCTCCGCGACTCTACAGGCAGACGGCGGGGTAGGTCAAGCCGTGCTATCCGGGGCTTCGCCGCGCCCGCTGAAAAAGGGTGCCACTGCTGGCTTGCCCAGCAGTGCGAGGCATAAACCCCGCAAAGACACTGCTGGGCAAGCCAGCAGTGGCACCCAAATCGCCAGCCACCCGACCTTCGGCCCCATTCCGAGCGGAAATCCTGGAGGATTGCGCAAACTTTGTCGATTATCGGTATTGCGTAGACATTGCGCCCCACAGGCGTAATCCGCGCATGCGTTCGGTCCACAAGGGGGGATGGGACGCTGAGTGTATAAATGGTTGCTGGCAAAAGACTTACGACAATTGCAGTTGTAACTGCGCGGGCCATTCTCCTGGTGGCGCTGGTTCCGTGTGGACTTGTGCTGATCCCTGCCGTGGCCGCCCAGGAGCCGACCCAGCGAAGCGTTCCAAGGCCCCATGCCGCTCCCGCCACCCGTTACCAGGCCACCCAGGCTACCTATCTTTCCGAAAGCCGGCCCCAGCCAACCCAAACGGGTGACGGCTCGGTCTTGAAGGTCTATGCGTGCGGTCCGGGCGAAGCCGCCACGATTGCCGGCCAATGGGAGCAAAAATACGCGGGCCGGTCGGACGTGCGGATTGTGGTCGATCCGCGGACCTCACAGATTGTTGTTCGAGCCCCGCCAGACATCCAAGCGGAGATTTCCGAGCAATTCGCCGCCCGGCAGCCGGCTGCTGCTGAATCCACGCCTCCCGACTCGTCCCCGGCAGGGGCCTTGCGTTCGGAGGTTGTGCAGCTTCAGCGGAAGACCGCCGGCCAGTTCGAGGCAGCGTTAGTCAACGCTCTGGGTGCTCGGTTATCTCGAGTTGGCGCCGACGGGTCCCGAGCGGTCGTTTACCGGCTGACGGCGGCCGGCGGCGTGGCCGAATTGGGAATCGACAGTCAATTGGGAACCGTCACTGTTCGCGGGTCGGGTCCGGCAGTGCAATCTTGTGTCCGCTTGATCCGTCTCTTGGACGGGGCGGAACGTCCGGCCGATGACGGCACTCGGCTGGTCTCCTTGGCGGGCGCCCGGCCAACCGACGTTCGCCGGTTGGTCGAGGCGATTCGCACGGGCAGCGAGCCGGGCGGACGACCGGAGAGGGTACGGTCCACGGAATCTTCCGCCGCGATCCCTCGCAATCCGCTGGTGGCCATGCTCTTCCAGAAACCGGGCCAACAGCCCGACAAGCCGGCGGCGGAAACGAAACCGGCTGACACTGAACGACCGCCGCCCCCACCCGGCAAACAAGCCGCCGCGGCCGACCAACCCGACGGTGATGCCGGACTGATCGGGCCGGTACAGATCGAACTGCTCGACGGCCTGGATGTCTTGGTGGTTCGCGGTCATCGACGCGACGTTGATCGGGTGGTCGAGATTATCAATCAGGTGGAGCGATTAAGCGCGGTGACTCAGCCGGCAATCGAGGTATATCATCTCCTGCACGTCGACTGCGAAGCCTTGGCCGCGTTGGTCGAGGAGCTTTACGCGGAAGTGTTTTTCGCGCGCCAGGGCGACGTGAGCATTACGGCCCTGGTGAAGCCCAACGCCCTGCTTCTGATCGGTCGTCGGGAGTGTGTCAACACGGTAGTTGAGTTGGTGCAACGTTTGGACCGGCCGGTTGCCCCGGAATCGCAATTCCGGGTGTTTCAACTGAAACACGCCCCGGTGGAGACGGTCAAGACGATGGTCGACGAGTTCTTCGCCGAGCGTGGCGGCCTGGGCACCCGGGTCCAAGTGACGGTCGACTTCCGCTCGAACTCGCTGATCCTGCACGCCAGTCCCCGCGACATTGCCGAGGCGGCCGAATTGATTAAGAAGGTCGACATCTCGACCAGTCAGGCGGTCAACGAACTTCGCGTATTGCATCTGGAAAACTCGCTGGCCGAGGAGTTGGCCCCGATTCTGCAGGAAGCGATCAACTCGCAGGGCAACCGACGCCAGGGAGCCGCGCGGACGACGACGTCGAGCCAGCAGCGATCGGGCGGCGCGGCCGGACAGCAAGCGGAAGCCAAGTCGGCCATGTTGCGGTTCATCACGATCGACAAAGAAGGCCGCCGTAACTGGAACTCGGGCATCCTGACGGACGTGCGGATCACGGCCGATCCCCGGGCGAACGCCATTTTGGTTTCGGCTCCGGCCAACAGCATGGCGCTAATCGAGGCCTTGGTCCGGCAGCTCGACAAGCTTCCCGGCGCCGAGGCCCAAATCAAGGTCTTCACCATAGTCAACGGCGACGCGGTGAGCCTTTCGGAAGTGTTGGAGACGCTGTTTGCCCAACAATCGCGCGGGACCAATCAGCCGGCCGTGCGAACCGGAGCCGGCGAGGGCGACAGCTCGCTGGTCAGCTTGCGATTCGCGGTCGACATGCGGACCAACAGTATCATCGCTTCCGGATCGAAGGGCGACTTGGGAGTTGTCGAGGCGGTTTTGCTCCGGTTGGACGAAAGCGGCTCGCGGCAGCGGAAGAGCAGCGTCTACCGCCTGAAAAACGCTCCGGCGGCCGACGTGGCCAACGCCATCAACGAGTTCCTCCGCAGCGAGCGGCAGGTGCAGGAAGTCACAACCGAGATGATGAGCCCCTTCGAGCAAATCGAGCGCGAGGTGGTGGTCGTTCCCGAGCCGGTCAGCAACAGCCTGATCGTCAGTGCCACGCCCCGCTTCTACGAGGAGATCAAGGAGCTGATCGAGAAGCTCGACGAGCAGCCGCCGATGGTGATGATCCAGGTGCTGATCATTGAGGTGGGGCTGGGTAGCGCCGACGAGTTTGGCGTCGAGCTGGGCCTGCAAGACTCGCTGCTGTTCGATCGCAGCGTGCTGGGCGATATCATCACCACCACGCAGACCACCTACGACGCCTTTGGCAACCCAACCTCGCAAAACGAGACGATCGTTTCGGCCAGCAACGCGCCGGGCTTCAATTTCAACAACCAGCCGCTGGGCAACAGCGGCAGCACTCAAGCCATGCAATCGGCCCAGAAGTTGGCCGGCCAGGCACTCTCCAGCTTCGCCGTGGGTCGGGTCAATAGCGAATTGGGTTACGGCGGGTTGGTGCTCTCGGGTACCAGCCGAAGCGTGAACGTATTGATTAGGGCACTGCAAGAAAACCGTCGAGCGGAGATCCTCAGCCGGCCGCAGATCATGACGCTCGACAATCAGCCGGCTTTTATCCAGGTGGGCGAACGGGTGCCGCGAATATCGGGTAGCCAGGTCAACCAGGCCGGGCAAATCAACAACATCGTGCTGGAAAACGTGGGCCTGATTCTGGGTGTCACGCCGCGAATCAGCCCCGATAACCTGGTGGTGATGGAAATCGACGCCGAAAAATCGGCGGTCGGACCTATCGCGGAGGGGATTCCGGTTTCCATCTCCACCTACAGCGGTGAGGTGATCAAATCGCCCCGCATCGAAACCACCACCGCCCAAACCACGGTCAGCGCGCTGACCGGTCAAACGGTTGTCCTTGGCGGCCTGATTACGAAGGAGAAGGTCGATATCCATCGTCGCGTGCCCTTGTTGGCCGATGTTTGGTTGCTGGGCAATCTGTTCCGCTACGACTACCAGACCACCAAGCGAAAAGAACTGATCATCATCATGACGCCGCACATCGTCCGCAACGAACAGGACGCCGAAGCCATCAAGCAGGTCGAAATGGCCCGAATCAACTGGTGCCTGAGCGACTCGCTCGACATGCACGGCGACAATGCAATCCGAGGCCACGGCACCGAATGGATCGACGACGACACGCCCGTCATCTACCCCGACGGCAAACCAATAGAAGCGCCGCCCGCCGAACTGGAAACCGACGTACCCGAGGCCGAGCCGGTGCCGCCGCCGCAAGGCACGCCGCCCAAGCCGGGTGAAGAGATACCGCCGGAACCGCCCCAGCAGAACCCGGCGGCGGGCAGCCAGATCCGCCTACGTCCGGTCGATCAGGTAGGTTACAACGAGGCGGTGCCACCTTCAGCGCCACGGAAGGGGACAGGTCCATGTTTTCGGCCAGCCGTGGACGGACAAATACATCAGTCGGCCGAAAAATGGACCAGTCCCCAGCCGGGTCGCGTCGAGCAGGCGGTCTACAACGAGTATCCCCGCGAGCGATATCCACGCGAGCAATACCAACCAGCGGAATACACGCAACCGGGCCCACCAGTCGGGATTGGAAGATGATCGCACGCGCTGCCGATTACCGCACGTTCAACCTTCGACTCGCGTTTCCGGCGTGCCTGCTGGTTTTCTTAGGGCTGATGGCCGGTTGTTCGCAGTTCGACTTGGAAAAACGAATCCCCTGGAAATTGGACGACGACGAGTACGTGGCTCCGCCCGACAGGCTCGTGGCCATGTGGGCCGACACCGTGTTGCACCAGAGCGGCGGGCCGGCCATCCGCGGGTTCGGCGGTCGGCTGATGTTCCACGGGAAAGATGAAGGCCGGCCGGTCAAGGCTAACGGCAAGTTGATTGTCTATGCCTTCGACGAGGATCGGGAAAATCAGGAGAACTTCAAGCCGGATCGAAAATTCGTCTTCACCGCCGAGCAGTTCGCCAATCACTACAGCAAGTCGGACCTGGGCCATTCTTACAGCGTGTGGATTCCCTGGGACAAGGTCGGCGGGCCGCAGAAGCAAGTCAGCCTGATCGCCCGATTCATATCGGAAGACGGCAGCGTGGTGGTCAGCGAGCAGGCGCGCCACATCCTGCCCGGCCTGACAACCCTGGCCAAGACGGGTCCAGCCAAGAAGGATCTAGCGGCACAAGCCGACAAGCCCCCCGAAACGTCGACCGGCCGAGCCACGAATCCGCAAGAGGGCCAAGTAGTCCACGCCTCGTACGAAGCCGGGCAATCGCACCAGCCGAGCATGATGCCGGAGACCGACCAGAGCACCGAACAGCTTTCGGGGACGGGCCGACTGAACACCACGACCATCGACATCCCGGCACGGTTCGGACGCCGGATGCCGGTGGCCGCCGGGCGGGCGCCGGTTAGCGGGTCGCGGGCGGCCGCGGAAGGTTCGAGCGGGACGGGCGGTCGGGCGGCCGGTCGTTCGGCGGGGGATTGGCCGGCTCGGCAATCGTCAACTCGTTTTTCACGACCGAGATCCCGGGTTCTAGGCGAGCCACTCGTTCGGCCAGTTCGCGATCACGCTCGCTGGCAACAACCCCGCGTAGAATCGCCGTCCGCTGGTGAATCAGCACTTCCAACGGAGTCGTCACCCGGATGCGCGATGAATTGGTCAGCCGATCGGCCAGCGCTTTACTGACCCGGTCCGGAACCGGCCTGTCATACTCGAAGGCCACGCGCAAAGCGGTGCGGACCTCGATCGGCCCGCCGGCCGAACCGCGCCCCGACTGATTCGGGTTCCTCGATTGGCCCGACCGTCGCGACGTGAACCCGGACTGCCCGCCCCGATTGCCGGCCATTCCGCTGTTGACGGCGCCCAGGAAGTCTCTCACCTCCCGCGAGTCGGACCCGACGAACTGGC
The DNA here is from genome assembly GCA_964505115.1 of uncultured Planctomycetaceae bacterium. GTDB lineage: Bacteria > Planctomycetota > Planctomycetia > Pirellulales > Thermoguttaceae > CAZDHN01. Next base: position 1,982 of record CAZDHN010000144.1, on the reverse strand, counting down.
CGGCGTCGCGGTTGCCGCGTACGAAGCGGGAGGAGGAATCGATCTGGCCGGCGTTGCCTCCAAAGTTGCCTCCGCCCATGGTGCCACCGCCCGAACTGGACCGGCCACTGGAGCCGAACGACCGATTGCCGGCGCTCACGCTGGAACCGAGCGATCGACTGCCGAACATCCCTTGCGCGGCGTCGGCCGCACCCTGCCACTGCGCCCGGGCCGCCTCGCCCGTGCCCAGCACAATCGCCACGATCGTTATGGTCCGCAAACAGACTCTCATGGTTTCCTGCTCGCTACCAGTAGAGCGGATCAGATTGCCGCCTCGCGCGACACCCATATTCTACCAGCGGGGCCGCTTGGGTCAATCGGATTAAGGGGGGGAGTGCGTGGTAAATCGACCTTGCCGCGTGCGGCCCGGCCTATACGTCTTATCGGCCGCCAACGGCCCATTCTTCGCAACCGCGTGCTAGCCCGTGAATAATCCGGGCTAGAGTGCGTGCTGGCCCCGGGGTAATTTCGGTCAGTTCAAGTAGTGGCTAGTAGGCCCAAGATCGGCAAGAATCGAGCTCATGGGCCACGTAGGAACTCCGCCTTGTCGTACGCACAGAGAAAGACCTTGCACACGCCGTCCTCGTGTTGGCTGTAGTACGCGCAGAGGATTTCCGTCGGAGTTTCCACCACCTGGGGGTAGGAACAGTCGCCCGTGCTGTCCATCACCGCCCACGGTTGGATCTGTCGATCCTTAGTGAACAGGTCAATGGTCGAGTAGCACTCCGTGCCAGTGAACATGTTCTTGTCGGCCCGTGTTTGTGGGACATAGATCCTACGGCCGGCAAGGAAGACCTTCCCGTCGATCTTGTGAAAGTGTTGCCCTTCGGCGATAAACGGGCGTTCGCTGATATCCCATTGTTTGTACGGCGGCTTGGCGGTGGCAATCCAGCAGAGGCGGCCGACCTGCTTCTTGCGGATCATGATGACCATCGTGCGGTCTTGTTCGAAATAGAGCGTCGACTCACTTTCTCGTTGGTTGTAATGCACGGTGGAAACATGCTCCCACTGGAAGCCGTCTTTCGACTTAATGAGATGGATCTGTCGGGTTCCGGGAACCTTTTTGGGGATGCAGTGGGCAGGTGCCCAAAACGTCTTCGATTCCTCATCATACATCACCCCCCAGAGCCAAAACGGCGCTTTGTAGACCTTTTTCGGCTTGCTCCAGTTTACGCCGTCGGTCGACGTTGTCACCACGGTCTGAGTAAGGTCTTGGAAACCGTAGCTGTACATTGTATCGCCCACAACGACGCACTCGCCGTGCCGCGTGTTCGGACGCGTCGGGAGTTTCTCCCACGTCTTGCCCTCGTCCGTGCTTCGGTAATTAATGATGAGACCGGTGCCCTCAAGGACTTTTCCCCGGTGCCCATCGACATCTGGAAAGGACAGAAGGATGCTCTTCTTGAAACGGAACATGCTCGGCCAGCCGCCCAGGTCACCCATCGCTCGGGTCCACTTGGGCCGCACCACGCCTTTGATCCTGTCGGTGGGGATGATTTTGCTAGTACGTCTACCCGGCCGATACTTGCCGATCTCGGGGAAGCCGGCAAACTGATCGTCGGCCCGTTTGGCCTCGTCGTCGGCGCGAAGAGTCATTGACAGAATTACGATCAGACCAACGGTACAGAAACTGGTAAAAAGTCGTCTCATGATGTTTCCTCTACTCGGGTGTTGATGAAATTAGGGGTTCAGATGGAAGTCCCTGGTGATCGGAACGCGGTCAGGTTCGATGAGAATCCGCAGTTCCGAGTTGACGTTATACTTCGCCGGGATCGACGGCTCATTTGGGGCGGGATGGTCGTCGTCTTCCACGCTTTCCTGGTCGCGCCGTGCGGCCGAAATCGTTCGGATTTCTACTCGGTACGTTCCTGCCGGGACGCCGCCCTTTCGGTCGACCGTGTACCTGTCGTCGGAGATGGTTGTGCCGGTCACCGGGCTCTGGG
>CAZDHN010000143.1:0-11346 GCA_964505115.1 uncultured Planctomycetaceae bacterium | reverse complement strand
TCGAGCCCGGGCGTAAACACCCGCTCGCAGGCCCAGTCGTCCCGGCGGTTCATCACCCCATAAAGCACCTGCAGTCCGTGATGGCTCATGCCGATGGCATAAGTGTCGGGAAAGGCCAGACAGAGCTTGCCGGCGACCCGACGGTGATCTTTTACGGTGGCATTCAGTTCCCCCCCGGTATACTGGCCGGGTGTCTGCACTTGGGGGAGCAGGCGGCTGACGACAGCGTCTTTTAGCGGTTGATTGAGCATGGAAGCCAATTATCGCAGATCGTGCCGCCCTCATATAGGGCCCGTTCGCTTGGCGAGGCCAATCGTGGTGCATAATATGGATATGTAGCATACGGGTGGCTGGCGGCTGAGCGCAGCGAAGCCCAAGATAGCAGTTCGTTGAAAAAGGGTGTCACTGCTGGCTTGTCCAGCAGTGCGAAGTACAAACCCCGCGGATACACTGCTGGGCAAGCCAGCAGTGGCACCCAAATCGCCAGCCAATAAACCTTTCTCGCGGAAAACGGCCTTATGATGATGACGGCAAGAATCGGCAAAGCGGTTCTGTTTCTTCTGGCTATCGGTGCGATGCTCACGCCGGGTGAATGTCGGGCGCAGGGCCGGCAGGCAATGGCCGAGGCCCGAGATCGAATGGTCAAGGAGGAGATCATCGGCGCGGGAATAAAGAACGAACGCGTGATCGAGGCCATCCGCGATACGCCGCGACACGAATTTGTTTCGTTATCCAAGCGGAAGTATGCCTATCTCGACATGGCACTGGCCATCGGGCACGGGCAGACCATTTCGCCGCCCTTCGTCGTGGCCTACATGACCGAACAGCTCGACCCGCGGCCGACCGACAGGGTCCTGGAAATCGGCACCGGCAGCGGATATCAGGCGGCCGTGCTCTCCGGTCTGGTACGCGACGTCTACTCTATCGAGATCGTAGCGCCGCTCGGCCGCCAGACCGCCAAAACACTCAAGCGGCTCGGATACCGCAACGTTCACACCAAGGTGGGCGACGGCTTCAAGGGCTGGCCGCAATATGCGCCCTTCGACAAAATCATCGTCACCTGCTCGCCCGAGCGAATTCCCGTGCCGTTGGTCACGCAGCTTCGGGAAGGTGGCCTGATGATTATTCCGGTCGGCCGGCGCTACCAGCAGGAGCTTTATCTGGTGAAGAAGGTCAACGGCCGGCTGGTGACCGAGAACAGGCTGCCCACGCTCTTCGTGCCGATGACCGGCCAGGCCGAAGAACAGCGCCGCGTGCAGCCCGACCCGACCAAGCCGAAGCTGCGCAACAGCGGCTTCGAGCAGTTCACCGGCAAGCCGGAAAAGCCGCTCGGATGGCACTACCAACGGCAATTGAAACTTGTCGAGAGCGACGACGCGCCGTCGGGCGAGCGATACGCAAAATTCACCAACACCGATCCCGGCCGCGGCTGCCAGGCGCTGCAAGGGGTTCCGGTCGACGGTCGGAAGGTCAAGGAACTGGAGATCACGCTGGAAGTTCGCGGCGAGGGCATCCGGCCGGATGCGAACACGCGACAACTGCCGGCCTTGGCAATAACGTTCTTCGACGAGAACCGCCGCGTGCTGGAGGACGTGGTCGTCTGTTCCTGGCGAGGCAGCTTTGCCTGGCAGTCCGAGTCGGAACGTATCGCCGTACCGGTTCGCGCCCGCGAGGCCATTCTACGGATCGGCCTACTCGGCGCCGTCGGCGAAATCTCCTTCGACGACATCAGCCTCGAAGCAGCCGGAAAGTAGCCTATCAACCATCAACCATCAACCATCAACCATCAACCATCAACTATCAACTATCCCCCACCTCCCAACGAAACGGTTCGTTGGTGATCTCGTAGCCGGGTCGCAGGCCGATGTTCAGTAGCAGTCCAAGCATCAGTGCGTGCGCCAGAAGCCCCGAGCCGCCGTAGCTTATAAAAGGTAGCGACAGCCCGGTTATCGGCAGCAGGCCGACCGTCATCGCCGTGTTGATCGAGACCTCGACGGCCAGCAAGGCGACCAGCCCGGCGGCCACGAGTCGTCCGAACGGCTCGCGCGTGCCGGCGGCAATAGCCAGTCCTCGCCAGGCCAGGAGGCCGAAGAGCGCCAAGGTGCAGGTGACGCCGACAATCCCCAGCCGTTCACCCAACACGCAGAAGACGAAGTCGCTTCGGGCCTCGGGCAGACGGTAGGCGGTCGGATCGTCGACCACCTGGCCGGCAACCAGGCTACCCCAAACGCCGCCCATCGCAAGCATCTGCTTCGCCTGATAGAGATGATACGCATCGTCCCCGGGCACTTCATCGGCGGCGACCTGCTCGAACAGAGCGGTCACGCGTGACTGCTGCTCGCGGCTCATTTGAGTCCACAACAACGGCAGCGTGACAATTCCCGCCATGGCCAGCAGCGCCAAGTCTCGCCATCGGGCTCCGGCGGCAATCAGCATTGCGAACAACACGGGCAGAAAGACCAGGGCCGTGCCCAGGTCGGGTTCACGCAGAATCAGCACGACCGGAACCAATGTGATCCCCAACGGCAGCAGCAGGCCTGGAAACCGCCGAAAGTTTTCGCGGTACATCAGATACCTACCGAGCGCCAGCACGAAGGCGACTTTTGCGAACTCCGAGGGTTGCAGGCCGACCGGACCCAGGCGAATCCAACGCCGCGCGTTGTTCATCGGGGGCAAGAAATAGACGGCAACCAACAACGCCAGCGACAAAAGAAACAGCAGGTAACTCCAGCGGCAGAGGATGCGGTAATTGGGAACCGTCACCGCCAGCATGGCCGGCAGTGCCAGCATTGACCACACTAGTTGCCGTCCAACGAACCCGCCACTAGAGCCAGCAAGCTCCTCGGACCGTGCGATTCCCAGCCATCCCAGGGCGACCAATATCGTGGCAATTACCACAATCGACCAGGGCAGTCGGCGGGCCCAGGCGGCTGGCTTCATGGCTTTGATAACGCCAGTGGGGGGGTGAAATCGAAGTATACTCAACGCGGCCATAGATTGCGGTTTCCGTGACGTAGTAGTCAGGAACCGGTAGTTTTCAGTAGTCAGTTATCAGTTTTCAGTAGTAAGTGATTGGAAACAGCGGTTCTCGCGAGTATTTGGACTGATAACTGATAACTGATAACTGAAAACTCTATTCCAAAACCGCAGTTTGTGCCCGCGTCGAGTATAGGAAGGCCCAATTTACACGGAATGGGCCAGAGCGTGCGATAAACGTCGTCACAAGGTCCAGGATTATAGGCCAAGACCCGGCCGCTCGGCGAGGTCAACCTGGGCGGCCATTTGGGTGCCATTTCTGGCTTCACCCGCAGTTGATTGGTCAGGCTGGGTGCTTAGCGGACCCCTCCGGAAGTAAAATCCCGTAAAAATTACCCGAATTTTGTATCTTTCAGAACCGGTCATGGCCTCGTAGCCTACTTGATTTATGTGCTACGCTTGGTATGTTGTAGGGGTTGTATCGTGGCTATCCCAACAGAACTATTTAGAGGGAGCGGAAGACTAATGTTTAGATCTGCCTGGAAACTATTGGTGGCTGGCGTGGTTGTAGTGGCCGCATTCTCGGTTAGTGCGTCCGATGCAGACGCCTTCTGCTGGTGGGGATGCTACCGACCGGCGGTCAGTTGGTATTCCCCATGTTGCAGTGTTGATTACTGCAATCCTTGTGGCGATAGTTACTACGTCGGCTGGAGGCGTGGTCCGATCCGTCGTGCGTTACTGGGACCTTACCGTTGGTACCGCGGTTACGGATGCTGTTCCAATTGGAGTTGCTGTTCGTACGACGTCTCCTGTTGCGATTGCGCCCCAGTAACCAATTCCCCCACGCCGGCCGCGGCGAACAAGGCGGCACCCACGCCGGCACCGCCACAGGCGGCGCCTGTAATGCCGCCACCCGTCGCGCCACAACCGGCGGTTCCCGAGGCTGGTGCCTTGGAAGCTCCGGCCGTTGCGCCGCCGGTCAAGCGGCCGGCCCCAACTTCGCTTCTGCCTGGCGAAACCCGAAACGCCCCCACTCGAGAGACCAGCGGTCTGTTGACCGTTTGGGTGCCGGCCGCCGCCAGGGTGACGATCAACGGGTTGGAAACCAAGACTTCCGGTAGTCGACGCCAGTATGTTTCCCACGGACTGAAGTCGGGCCTCACGTACAAGTACGTGGTTCGAGCGGAAATCGTCCGCGACGGGAAACTGGTCGCGGAAACCAAGACGGTCCAGCTTACCGCCGGTGGTCGCGAAGGGTTGGCCTTCGGCTTCAACCCCAGCATGGACGAGGGACTGGTCTCCAGTTTCTAGTCTGTGTTTTTCACCGACATCGTTGTGGCAGATGGGTGGTGAGAAACGTGGGTGAAGCAATTCGATCGCGCCGGCCAGCGGTTGCCGGCCGCGTAAATGAATCAGGCAGACCCCCACGCCGCCTCGGGTGGACGTGGGGGTCTGTTGATTTCTTGTTGCTCGACGACGGCTGCCGGCAGGGCAGGGGGGCGCCCGGCGAGAACGAGTCATCTGGCCGCGAACCTGTTGAGTTGCCGGTGGTCTCTTGCATATAATAGGCGTTTGGCCTGTTTGGCAATTGCGCCGGCAGGGTGATGTGGGTCATGCTCTAGCATGGCCTTTTCCGAAATGAGTAGTTCTGTCTAATTCTCGGGGAGAGAATCGGTGTTTGACACGATTGCGGTAGTGGGCGCCACCGGCGCCGTGGGAACGATTATTCGGCAACTGCTGGAGGACCGAGCGGTTCCATTTAAGACGATCAGGTTCCTGGCCTCGGCGCGTTCGGCGGGCAAGGAACTGCAATTCGCCGGCCGCAAGGTGACTGTCGAAGAACTCACGGCCGAGGTGTTCGAGGGCATCGACCTGGCCATCAGCAGCACGCCCGACGATACCGCTCGCGACTTCGTCCCCGAAGCGGTCAAACGCGGTTGCGTGGTGATCGACGAGAGCGGCTACTGGCGCATGGACCCGAAGGTGCCGTTGGTCATTCCGGAAGTCAATGCCGACGCGATCAAAAAGCACCAGGGCATTATCGCCAGTCCGAACTGCTCGACCACGCAGATGGTTCTGGCGATGAAGCCGCTGCACGACGCCGGACGAATTCGTCGCGTGGTGGTCAGCACCTATCAGGCGACCAGCGGCGCCGGCTTGGCGGGCAACCGCGATTTGGAGGGCGGCACCCGGGCGGCGCTGGCCGGCGAGCAGTACGAGTACGAGGCGTTCGCCCATCCGATCGCCTTCAATTGCATTCCGCAAATCGGTTCGCCCAAATACAAGGGCTATACGTCGGAAGAGATGAAGATGGTCTACGAGACGCAGAAGATCTTTGATGACGATTCGATTCAGGTTTGCCCGACCTGTGTTCGCGTGCCCGTCTCAAATTGCCACAGCGAGAGCATCCTGGTGGAGACGGAGAAGAAGATCACGGTCGCGGAAGCTCGCAAGCTGTTCGCCGCCACGCCCGGCATAGTGGTGCTCGACGACCTTGACAACAAGCTCTACCCAATGCCGATCAACGGCGACCGCAAGGACGAGACGTTTATCGGCCGGATCCGCGAGGACCTTTCGTCTCCCAACGGCTTGGCCTTCTGGTGCGTTAGCGACAACCTCCGCAAGGGCGCCGCCACCAACGCCGTGCAGATTGCCGAGGCCCTAATCGCCGGCGCCGGCGGCTGCGGTGGCTGCAAGTGCTGTGGTTCGCATTGAACGCCAGGGCCTGCCACCCCTTCCGACGGGTTGCCTCGTCTTGTTCGCGGTGGTAGAATGTGGAGTCTATGGCCAAGACGAAGAAAACGAAGAATCGCGGGCGATCGGCTGCGGGAGCGGGCGACAGCGTGTATCGAGTCTTCCTCAGTCACGCCACGACCGACAAGTGGCTTGCCAAAACACTTTGCGAAAAGATCGAACATACCGGCGCAACAACGTTTCGCGATGATCGGGATATTGGCGGCGGCGATGACATACCCGACGCAATTCGGGCAGAGATTATCCGCTCGGACGAGATGGTGGTTCTGCTCACGCCAGAATCGATTAACCGGCCGTGGGTTATCCTTGAAGTGGGGGCAGCCTGGGGCAGAAGAATCCGCTACCGTATAGTCAGTGTGCTCTGTCACGTTGGCGTCGATACGATCCCCGATATGCTTAGGTCCAAGAAGGCAGTACCGCTGAACGAGTTCGATGACTACCTGAGGGATCTGAAACGGCGGATTGAAAGGCCAAAATCATGAGTGTACAGATTTCCGCGCAAGATGTCTTCCTCTCCTACTCGATCACCGAAGGCCGTACTGCTGAGTTAGTCCGACTCGCCTTCTCCGAAGCTGGATTGGACGTGTTCGATACCGCGGCCTGCGAGTCAGGGAGCCACAGCGAGGACATCCTCAGACAAGCACTTGCGAAAGCCGCGGCCGTTATCGTTATCGTGGACGCTCAACGCGCTCCGGCTTCCACGACCATGGTCGAACTAGGGGCGGCCATAGCCTGGCGGAAGCCAATCTACGTTGTCTACGCCGACACGGACGTCGTCAAGCTGCCGAGTTACCTGCAAAATTACCATGCCTATCCGATCTCTCGAATCGACGATCTAGTCCGAGCAGTCAAGCACCCACAGGGTTCGCTGTCTAGACTATCCGAAGAGGACCGGGAAGTACTCCGGTCGGTCTACGTGGATATGGGAGTGTCAGTCGACAAGCTTGCGGTCAACCCTGGGCTACTCGATCAGTTCTCGGCCGACTTCAACGCTCGGCGCGGTTCGGATATTCCAGGGGAGCGGCTGATGCAAGAGTTGTTCAATTTGCGAAAGCGGGGGGGAAAGAGCGGGCTTCCTCGCCTCCGCAAATAGGCCCATTAACTCTGCCAGTGCGGCGCTCGGGCTTTTCCACTCTCTTCGATGCGCAACATCAAGCTCACCATCGCCTACGACGGCACCGACTACGCCGGCTGGCAGGTTCAGCCCGATAGGCCAACCGTGCAGGCGGCCATGGAAGCGGCCGTTGAAAAGGTTAGCGGCGAGTGGACGCGAACGATTGCCAGCGGGCGGACCGACGCGGGCGTGCATGCGCTGGGGCAAGTGGTGGGCTTTCGGACCGAGTCGCAACTGCCGGTCGACGTGCTGCGCCGGGCGCTCGATGCCGAACTGCCCGACGACATATCCGTGCTCGACGCGGCCGAAGCGCCGACCGATTTCCATCCGATCCGCGACGCCGTGCGAAAGCGTTATCGCTACGTGATTCACGACGGGCCGGTCCAGGACGTTTTCCGCCGGCGCTATTGTTGGCACTACCGCCACGGCCGGCTCGATGTCGAGGCGATGAGCCGGGCGGCCCAGTCGCTGTTGGGCAAGCACGACTTCAGCAGCTTCGAGACGGCCGGCGCGCCGCGCGAAACCAGCGTGCGAACGATATCGGATCTCGTCGTCAAGCGAACCGAAAACGACGGGGCAGGGCAGGGGGGGCGGATCGTCGTGGAGGTCGAGGCCGATGGTTTCCTCTACAATATGGTAAGGGCCATCGTCGGCACGCTGGTTGAAGTGGGACGCGGTGCCCGGGCGGAGGGTTGGGTGGCCGAAGTCGTCCAAGCCGCCGACCGATCGGCCGCCGGACCAACCGCTCCGCCGCAAGGCCTCGTACTGGTGAACGTGGATTACGACTGACCCGGCCTTGGTTACTTTACATGCGAATCGCGCACGTCATCACTCGACTGATACTGGGCGGAGCACAAGAGAACACGGTGCTCACGTGCGAAGATCTTCTGCGCGACCATGGCGACGAGGTCTTGCTGCTGACCGGACCGGCGTTGGGTCCCGAGGGCAGCTTGCTGGATCGGGCAAGGGCAGGGGGGGTGCCGCTGGAACTGATCGACCAACTCCGCCGGCCGATCAACCCGGCACGCGACCTGCTCGCCTATCGCCGGCTCAAGCAAGTCCTTCGCCGCTTCCGGCCCGACGTGGTTCATACCCACAGCGCAAAGGGCGGCATGCTAGGTCGGGCGGCTGGCTGGTCGCTCGGCGTGCCGGCCGTTGTGCATACGGTCCACGGGGCGCCGTTTCATCCGTATCAACCCGCAGCGGCTCGGGCTGTGTTTCGAGCGTGTGAAGGTTGGGCGGCCGAGCGGTGTCACGCCATGATCAGCGTTGCCGATGCCATGACCCGGCTGATGGTCGATGCTCGCGTGGCGCCGGCCGAGAAATTCACTACCATCCATAGCGGCATGGAGGTCGAGCCGTTTCTCGACTGTGTCAAACACAGAGACCGAGTGCGGCGGGAGTTGGGTTACGGGCCCGAGCATGTAGTGATCGGCAAAATCGCTCGACTGTTCCATCTCAAGGGGCACGAGTACGTGATTCGCGCCGCCCGACAGGTTGTTGACCGAGATCCGAACGCTCGATTCCTCTTGGTGGGCGACGGCGTGCTTCGCGATCGGCTGGGCCGGCAGATCGCTTCGCTGGGGCTGGATGACAACTTCCAATTCACCGGCCTTGTCCCGCCGCGGCGTATCCCGGAATTGGTCGGGGCAATGGACATCGTGGTCCACGCCAGCTTGCGGGAAGGGCTCGCCCGAGTGTTACCCCAGGCGCTGATCGCCGGTCGTCCGGCCGTCAGTTACGACGTGGACGGCGCCCGGGAGGTGATTATCCCCGACCGGACGGGATTCCTTGCGCCGCCGAAGAGCGTGGATGAACTGGCCGAGGCCTTGGGCCGCTTGGCGGCCGATCCGTCGTTGCGAGCTCGACTGGGCTCGGAAGGTCGCCGCCTCTTCACCGACCAGTTTCGCCACCAGCGGATGTCGGCCCAAATCCGCTCCCTCTACCAGCGGCTGCTCGGGTAGAAGGAAGGTTTTCACGCAAAGACGCAAAGGGGGCAGAGGCGCCAAGGAAGAGAAAAGGAGGAGAAAGGGAAGAGAAAAGGAAGAGAAGCTCCCTGCCGTCTCGGACTTGGTCTCTCTATCCGTGTTCTGTCAGTGCTTCATAAGTGGCCTGGTCTCATCGTTCCCGCGCAAGCAACGAGCGATTGCCTGGTATGATAATTCTGGCGGGTTGCCTGCCATCAGGTGGCTAAGGTTCCGCGTCAGAATAACTTGGTCAAGTCAATAAGAGTGCCCAGACAACGGAGGAACACTAATCTACGCTAATCTTCGCTGATTGTTGCCATTAGTGTCGATTAGTGATGATTAGTGTTCCCTAAAAAGTAGTCAACTTATTGTGACGCGGCTCCTAAGCTTGCACATCCCTTCTTCCTTCCGCTGCGACTTTGCTCCTTGGCGGCTTTGCGTGAAACTCTTCCTCCGCGATCCCCAACCGTTTCCGGTCAGATCATCTGTTGCGAGTTGCCTTATCCGCTTGAAACGGGCGTTACCAGGCGGGGCAGGGCAGGGGGGAGCGAAATTATGACCCCCGGCAAGAGGGGGTGTGGCGAGATTGTCTAACCGGCGGCTAACGGGTAAACTGGATGTTTGCAGGCGTCCGGCGAAGGCTGCCATCGAGAACGCCTATCGACAAGCAGTCCGGCGCAGTCACCCCCGCGAGTCAGCTTTCCGTGAACAGCGAAGCCCCCGGCTACATCGGCCCTTACCGGCTACTGAACGTGGTCAACACCGGCCAGAACACCCAGATGTGGCAAGCCTTCCACGACGGCGAAAAATGCTTCTACGGCATCAAGGTCCTGCTCGACAAATTCCGACGCAATCGGGAACAGACCAACTACTTGCGCTGGGAGCACACGGTCGGCGCCAAGCTCAAGGACGAGCGGATCATTCGGATCATCGAGTTCAAGTTCGATCGGGGCACTCCCTACCTGGCCATGGAATGGTTTTCGGCGCCCAACCTGAAACAGTTGGTTAGGCAAGGCGTGGAAACCTACGAATATCTGGTTCCCCAGATTATCGACCAAGCCACGGGCGCATTGGCCTATTTCAATGAACAGGGCTGGATTCACCGGGATATCAAGCCGGATAATTTCCTGGCCTCCGACAAGGGCCCCGACAAGGGCAAGGTCAAGCTGATCGACTTCGCACTGGCACAGAAAGCCCGTAGGGGTATCGGGAAATTGTTCGCCTCGAAGCCGAAAGTGCAGGGCACTCGAAGTTACATGGCGCCCGAGCAGATTCGCGGTGAATCGCTGGACTATCGGTCGGACTTGTACAGCCTGGCATGCACGTTTTACGAATTGGTGTCGGGCAAGCCGCCGTTTACGGGCACAAGCGCCAACGATCTGCTGATGAAGCACCTCAAGGCACCGCCGCCGCCCTTGGAAAGCGCCAACCCGAACGTCACGCCACAGTTCGCGCAACTGCTGCGTAAAGCGATGGCCAAGAAGCCGGAAAACCGGCCGAACTCGGTCGGCGACTTTCTAACCGCCATCCGCATGGCGAAAGTCTACAGACGGCCGCCAAGCCCACCATCCGAGGGGGATGATGGCTAGGCGGAGCGAAATCCAAACGGCAGTATTTTCACGCAAAGCAACCATTTAAGCCGACAAAGGATAAGAGTGAGCTTATCCTTGTGCGGCACGGTCGCAATCAGCATACTCCAATCGATAACATATGATACGAGGCCCTCGTTAGCCGAGCCGTTCGCCGGCATAGCCGACGGGCGAACCGACCAGCAATACAATCGAGGCAGACGATTATGGCAGCAGGCGAACGCCGGCTTTCCTTCGAACGACCAATCTTCGAACTGGAAGCTCGCCAAGAGAAATTGGAACGGATCGCCAACGATCACCCCGAGGCGCGAAGCGAATTGCAGAGCGTGCGCCGCGAACTGATCGATCTGAAGAAACGCATCTACGCTAATTTGAAGCCCTGGGAGATGGTCGAGGTCGCTCGGCACCCCGACCGCCCAATGACCACCGACTACCTCGAATTGGTATTCGACGAATTCACCGAATTGCACGGCGACAAGTTCTTTGGCGATGATCGAGCGATCCGAACCGGCTGGGCCAAGCTGGATACATTCAAAGTCATGGTGGTCGGGCACGAGAAGGGCAAAACGCTCAAGGAACGGACGGCCTGCAACTACGGCATGTCGCATCCCGAAGGGTATCGCAAAGCGATGGCCAAGATGCAACTGGCCGCCAAGTTCCACATGCCGGTCATCTGCCTGATCGACACGGCCGGCGCCTATCCGGGAATCGGCGCCGAGGAACGCGGCCAGGCACAGGTGATCGCCAGCTCGATGTTCGAAATGTCGCGGCTGGAAACTCCGGTCATCTGCGTGGTGCTGGGCGAAGGTGGCTCCGGAGGGGCTATCGCCATCGGCGTGGGCGATCGGGTGGCCATGCTCGAACACGCCTACTACTCGGTCATCAGTCCCGAAGGCTGTGCCGGTATCCTCTGGAAAAGCGGCGCTTACGCCGAGCAGGCCGCCGA
>CAZDHN010000142.1:0-11392 GCA_964505115.1 uncultured Planctomycetaceae bacterium | reverse complement strand
TCTCGAGGAGAGGCTCAACTCGTCTGTCAGCGATTTGGCCAGTTCCGAGGCTCAGGAGCAGGTCTACGCGCAACTGGAGGGCGTGATTGGTGAACTCACCGACACCGACCTGAGCACCTCGTTGGACAGTTTCTTCTCCAGTATCAACGACATCCTCAACCAGCCGGGAGATGTTTCCGTACGAAACCTGGCTGTTCTTCAAGGCCAGACGCTTGCTGAAGACATCAACCGGATGGCGAACCGGGTGGCAATGATCCGCGCCAACGTGAACGACAAAGTCGAGGGATTGGCCAAGAGCATCAATCAGCTCGTCGAAGAGATTCGCACGTTAAACATCCAGATTGCACAGATGGAATGCGGCGAGGCCTCGGCCAGCGACGCGGCCGGTCTGCGCGATCAGCGGCTCGTGGCGGTCGAGGGTTTAGCCAAGATCATTGACATAAAGGTTACGGAGCAGGAGAGTGGTGGTGTTGCCGTCTACGCCGGCGGCGATTATCTCGTCTTCGAAGGCAGTTCACGAGAAGTCGAAGTCGTATTGGATTCCAATCGCGGCCTAACGGTGGCCGACCTTCATCTGGCCGAAACCGACTCGCCACTGGGGCTGGAGTCGGGTGAAATGCACGGTCTGCTGGCCGCCAGGGACGATATTCTGGGCGGGTTCCTCGACACGCTGGACACGTTCGCCGGCACGCTGGCGTTCGAGTTCAACAAAGTATTCTCCAGCGGCCAGGGGCTCCATGGCTACGACTCGCTGACCGGACACTTCGCGGTCGACGACACAACGAAGGCTTTGAATCAGGCCGGCTTGGATTTCACGCCGGAGAGCGGATCGTTCCAACTGCTGGTGCATGGCAAAAGGACCGGCCTGACGGAGACGACCGACATCTCGGTCGACTTGAACGGGCTGGGATCGGACACAACGCTGGACGATCTGGCCACCGCGATAGACAACATTAACGGCGTGTCCGCCACGACCATTAGCGGAGCACTACGGATCACTAGTGAATCGGCCGATCAAGTTTTCGCCTTTGGCGACGACACCAGCGGAGCACTTGCCGCGCTGGGGATCAATACGCTGTTCACCGGCTCCGATGCGTTCAGCCTTGGTATCAATGCCGAACTCATGACGGATCCGGCCAAATTCGCCGCCAGTCGCGGAGGGATCGGAGTCGACGTCGACAACCTGACCGTGGACGCCGACGGCAACCAACGACTGGCCAGCTTCCTCGATCGAGAACTCGAATCGCAAAACGGGAACACGCTGTCCGTGCTGTACGACCGCATGGTGGATCAGGTCGCCCAGGGAGCGACCATCGCCCGAGCGGTTGCCGACGGCTCCCGAGTCTTCGAAACGGCTCTACGCGGACAGAAGATGGCCCTGAGCGGGGTCAACCTGGACGAAGAGGCCATAGAAATGCTTTCCCTACAGCGATCCTTCCAAGCCTCGGCAAGGTACATCGTCGCCTTGAACGAGTTGTTTGGAATTCTGGTCAACCTGTAAACGCAGGCGAGTACAAGTAGCTCAACGTGTGAATGCAAGGCATCGCGAGTGGGGAAAGGGACGGGGGATTAGGGATTAGGGATTGGGGGCGGGGGGATTAGTTGGACAGCGCCACTTTCGGGATGGGTGCCATGCGCAAGTGCTTACCCCCACTGGGCTTGCCCCAGTGGAAACAAGGTCTGCAAACTAGAAACGTCAGTCCCGCCCTTCTGTCCCGCCTCCACTTCCGCCTTTGGCGGAAGTGGAGGCGGGATATGGCACGAGCGCAGGGGGTGTAGTTTTCAAACGCCAATCCACCGGGACAAGCCCGGTGGCGTCATATCGAAGTCGCCAAAGTAGCGCTGTCCGATTAGGGACGGGGGATTAGAGGTGAGCGGAAAATTGCTTGCCGGCTCTAATCCCTAATCCCTAATCCCTGCTGTCCACGTTTGCAGTTTAAGAAGTAATCACCCAACGCGGCATCCAGCGGATCACAACGATCCACTAGCCGCCCCCTGCCCATGGCTTCCACAATCGGCATTCCGGCGACCCGCGTCAGCAACATGTTCATCCGCCAGCGGTTGCTCAAGCAGGTGCAGGCCGATCAACTGGATCTGTTCAGGATACAGACGCAGTTGAACACGGGCAGGCGAATCCAGACACCCAGCGAGGACCCGGTCTCCGCCGCTCAGATTGTCAATCTACAGCGACTGCTGGAGCGCAAAGAGCAGGTCCAGGCCAATTTAACGATAAGCCAATCGTATATGTCGGCCACCGACACTGCGATGTTGGAGGTGTCGGGCATTATGGCCGACATTCGCGGTACGGCGCTTGGCGTAATCGACACGATTTCGACCGACCTTCAACGGTCGGCCGCCGCGCAGGAGATCAGTCAGGCAATTCAGCAACTGATGGACACTGGAGACCGGCAGTTCCGCGGTCGTTACCTCTTCGCCGGCTCCAAAACCGACGTGCGGCCTTTCCAGATGTCGTCGACCGGCCTGGTCGAGTATCACGGCAACGAAGAGCGGATTTCCAGCTATGCGGACATCGACCTTCTGCTCAATACCAACGTCACCGGCGACGAAGTGTTCGGCGCCATCTCCGAGACGGCCGAAGGCACCGAGAACCTGAATCCCGTACTAGCCTTCAATACCCGACTGACCGATCTGCGCGGCGGGTTGGGGATCAGCAAGGGTAGTATTAGCATTTCCGACGGCACGAATGTCAGTCTGGTAGACATCAGTTCCGCCAAGACGATCGGTGAAGTGGCCGCCCTGATTCGGGAGAACCCGCCCGCGGGAAATTCGATCACTGTCGAGGTTGCCGCCGATAAGCTCGTCCTCGAACTCAATTCCGGCACCTTGTCGGTCAGCGAGGTGGGCGGCGGACGGACGGCCGATGAACTGGGAATACTTAGCTCCGGTTCGCCCGGCATCAGTCTGCTGGAAGGCGACGACCTGGATCCCGTCCTCCAACTTACCACGCCCCTGGACGACATACTCGGGACGCGAGCCTACACCGTCGTCCGATCCAGTGGCGCCGACAACGATCTGTTCTTCGAGTACGATGCGGTGGGCCCCGTCGGCAACGCCAAGGATATCGTCTTTATGGACGACGCCATGGCAGGCGGCGAATTCGTCAATTGGGACGGAACCACCATGACCATCCACGTCGACATCGGATCCACCAACGCCCAGGACGTTGTCAATGCCGTGCAGGCAGCGGGCACGCCGATTACCTGTCGAGTTGATCCGATCGACAAGGTCAACGACGGCATGGGATTGATCGGCGTTACCCCGGGCGTGGTTCTGGGAACCACCAGCGACGGATCGGGGACCGCTTTCGACTTGGCTTCCGGGCTGCAAATCACCAACGGCGGAGCCGCGCACACCATCAGCTTCACCGGCGCGGAAACCATCGAGGACATGTTCAACATGCTCAACGGTTCCGACGCGGGAGTGCTGGCCGAAATTAACGACGACGGCACCGGCATAAACATCCGCTCCCGAGTGAGCGGGACCGACTTCATGATCGGCGAGAACGGAGGAACCACCGCGACCCAATTGGGAGTTCGCACGTTCACTGAAAACACGCGACTGGAAGACCTGCGTTTCGGGCGCGGAATGGAATTTGTCAACGGCACGGATTTCGAAATCAATCTGACGGACGGCACCACGCTGGATATCGACCTTACCACCGAAACGACAATTGGCGACGTTCTGGCCACGATCAATGCTGCCGGAGGCGCCGCGCTGCAGGCCAAGTTGTCGCGTTTCGGCAACGGTATTGAACTGCGCGACACTCTTGGCGGGGCCAATCCGCTTAGCGTTACCCAAAGCGGAAATGGCCAGGCCGCCATCAACCTGGGCTTGGTTGCCGACACGGAAGGCCAGGTGAATCCCCCGGGCGAGAGCATCGAAGCCGCTGGCACGTACTACCGGGGAGACGACGTCAACCCACAAGAGACCGACGGTGTGTTCACCGCCCTTGCGCGGCTTAAGAACGCATTGGCCGCCAACAACATGACCGATGCCCAGCGGGCCATTGGGTTGCTGGACGACCAGATGTCGCGGTTCACCTCCGTCCGAGCCTCGGTCGGTTCCCGCCAGCAAGCGCTCGATTCGATGATTGATCGGTTGGTTAGCGAGGATATCGAGTTGAAGGGAGCCTTGTCGCTGGAGTATGACGCCGACTTGGTTGAGGTGGTGTCGGAGCTCTCGGCAAAGCAGGCGATATTCGAGGCCTCTCTTCGGTCAACCGCTCAAATCCTCCAAACATCCCTCCTTGACTACATCTAACCATTTTTCCTGGTTTGATGTAAATCGCCGGACCGATACACCATCTGTACCACTAACATCAGAGATCGTTAAGTTTTTGACAAAGACCGGCGATTAGTGCCCCTTGCATAGCCAATGATCCAGGGCGAAGCCCGGTTCCCTGGCGGAACCCCCTTGAGTCGCGCATTAGCTATGCAAGAATCAATAGTGGCGACCGGGTTCTTGCCTGGGTGCGGTAGCACCGGTTTGGTTGGCGGCCCTGCCGCCCTGTGTACTTTCTTAGATATGCCTACCTAGTCAACCAGACGCCCGACCATGGAAATCAAGACAACCCGATTCGGCCCGGTCCAGATCGAACCTGACGACGTAATCCGCTTTCCCGCCGGTGTGCTGGGATTGGAAAGCTGTCGCGATTGGGTCCTTCTGGGCGACGCCCGCAACGATGCCCTGGCTTGGCTGCAAAGCGTCGACCAGGCCGAGGTGGCTCTTGCGGTGGTCTCTCCGCGTCGTTTCGTGGCCGACTACCAGTTGCGCGTAACCCGACGCGAGTTGGCCCCCTTGCTCTTGGGCGATGTTATTGACCCTTGCATAGTCAATGATCAAGGGCGAAGCCCGGTTTCCCGGCGGAACCCCCTGGATTCGCGCATTGACCATGCAAAGATCAATAAATCGGCCCAGGTGCTGGTGATTGCCAGCCGCGCGGGACACTCGATCAGCCTGAACCTGAAGGCACCGTTGGTGATCAATATCCAGCGGCGTCTGGGACGGCAAGTGATCGGTGCTGGAGAGTTGCCGGTCCGGTATAAGTTGGGCAGTACACAACCGACCTTGAAGAAAAGCGCCTAACAGCGCTCCCACCAATAGAAGAACCGGCTTCCACGAAAACGGACCCCAGCCGCACTTTGGGGGGTTCGGGAATCGGGGTAAGACAAGCCGCGCGTGCCGCCTTGGCCGCCCCGGTCCGCAACGGAAGGAGACACCAATGCTCGTCCTCTCCAGACAACGTGATGAAAGCATCATCATCGGCGACAACGTCGTGGTGACAATCGTGGATGTTCGGGGCGACAAGGTCCGCTTGGGTATCGATGCCCCCAGCGAAATACCCGTCCATCGTCGCGAGGTCTACGAGGCGATTCAGCGCGAAAATCTCCGCGCCAGCCAGCTAGAACCGAAAGACGCCGCAATGGTTAGACCCGTCACGGGCAACCAATCTCCGGGCTCTTCCAGCACTTCCGGCAAGTGAGTTTAACGATTGCAGTGGTTATCCGGGAAATTTTGCCGGGTTAAAGGCCGTTAAGCTCTGCCGGGTGGTTTTTTCTTCGACAATCGTTTCTAGATGCCGAGGAAGAATCTAATGAGTAGGCCGGAAAAGTGGGCGCAGAAACTCAAGTTTCCTAAAGTACCCAGTTTACCAGGCCGATACTGCTTCATAACGTGCCATTATCGCGTGATACCCGCGCGGTATTTCAATCCTCCCCGATTGAAACTTTCACCGATAACGGCCAACCGAGTATTACAACAACTTTTAACAAGTGCGTTGTTTGCCGACGCGCCGGGCATTGTCTGGCGCGGCGACAGGCAGGCAAGGCTGGTCCGGATCCAGTTTTCCCCGCATTCCGGTCAGGCTTGGGCATTGTAGTCCTTTTTTAGGAGGGGTGTCTGGCATGACACGAATCAACACTAACGTAAGTTCACTTATGGCGCAGAAGACCTTGGCGCGGTCGAATGACTCTCTTCAGCAAGCCTTGACACGCCTAAGTACTGGTTTGCGAATCAACTCCGGTAAAGATGATCCGGCCGGTTTGATCGCCAGCGAGGCGCTGAGAAGCGATATGATCAGCGTGAAGGCGGCGATCAGTAACAACCAACGAGCCAACCAGATGATCGCCACCGCCGACAGTGCGTTGGGCGAGGTTAGCTCACTGCTTAACGACATTCGAGGCCTGGTTACCGAGGCGGCCAACGAAGGCGTGTTGAGCGCCGATCAAATCGCCGCCAACCAGCTTCAGGTTGACGCCTCGCTAGCGGCCATCAACCGTATTGCCCAAACGTCCAGCTTCCAGGGCCAGCGGCTCGTCGACGGAAGCCTGGGCTTTAACACCGAGGGCACGACCAACTTTGCCCAGATCAGTGACCTGAGCATCGAGCAGGCCACCCTGGGGGCGTCGAGCTTGGCGGTCGACGCGACGGTCACCACCGCCGCGACCCAGGCCCAGGTCGACATCACCAACGTCCCGGCCGCCACCGCTCCGGTCAACGCCTGGGGCTCCTTCGGTCTGGCGAACGGCGTTGCGCAGGCCGATTCCGGCGCGATCGCTCTGGCCGACTCCTTTACTCTCAACGGCGACACGCTCTCGACCATCCAGATCGTGGCGGAAGCCGGCGACCCCTATGACGGCGGACTCGGCAACCTCGCAATCGCGTTTGTAGCCGACAGTGGCGTCGCCGCCGGCACTGCCCACGCCGCCGTCGCCGCCGGCACGCTCACCATCACCGTGATGGAGAACGATACTACGACGTTGACCCATATCCAAACAGCCGTCCAGGGCATTGATGGCGGCGCCGCGGGCGCGGATTTCGCTGTCACCGTCTCGGGCGGCGGCCTGTTCTTCGCCGCTTCTGACGTCACCACGACCGGTCAAATGGCCGGTGGTCGCACCGCCGGGACAGGGACGATCCAAGTCACCGCCGACACGGCCGGTGTCAACACCGCGACAGTCACCCTCGCTGAAGACGGGCTTGATACCAACAACGCCACGGCGGACTTCAACGCCGGCAACATCGAGGTCCACCTCAACGGCACGGTTTCGCACGCGCGGATTGCCGAGGTCATTAACGCCTTGGACGGCTATTCGGCCGAACTCGTTACTGAGACGGGCGACACCAACTACATCGTCGCGAGTGACGACCCTGGCGCCGGCGGGACGCTGGCTAACGGTGCCGCGGCCGCCGGCGGTCTGGCCGCCGACGTGACGTTCTCCGTGGGCGGGCTGACAGGCTCGCAGGCCTTCCAGTTCGATGCCGGATCGAGTATCAACCAGATGCTGACCGCCGTCAACGCCATGAGTTCATCCACGGGCGTTGCCGCCACGATCAACGCCACGACCACCACGACCCTCGAGTTGAAATCGTCGGATTACGGCAGCGATGCCTTTGTCGATGTTCGTGTGATCGACGGTGCAATAGCCTCAGTCGGGTCAGGCACCCGCGA
Organism: uncultured Planctomycetaceae bacterium; assembly: GCA_964505115.1. Classification (GTDB taxonomy): domain Bacteria; phylum Planctomycetota; class Planctomycetia; order Pirellulales; family Thermoguttaceae; genus CAZDHN01. Next base: position 3,921 of record CAZDHN010000142.1, on the reverse strand, counting down.
CACCGGCGACGACGTCGTCGGCCGCATCAACGGCATCCAGGCCAACGGAAGTGGCAACACCTTGTCGATCAACACGGCGACCCTCGCCATGGAAGCCACGGTGAACGCCGGATTCACCGGCAGCATCGACTTCAGCATCACCGGCGGCGGTGCCCAGTTCCAGCTCGGTCCCGAGGTGCTCGCCAATCAGCAGTCGCGGATCGGTATTCAGAGCGTGGATACCGCCAGTCTTGCCGGAGCGTCCGGCCGGCTCTACACTCTCGCGCAGGGTGGCGCTGCCGACCTGAGCACGAGTACCACCTTGGCCGCCGCGATCACCGACGAGGTGATTTCGAAGGTCGCCGGGCTCCGCGGTCGATTGGGTGCGTTCCAGAAAACGACGCTGGATACGAACATCCGTTCGCTCAGCGATACGCTGGAGAACCTGACCGACGCCGAAAGTTCGATCCGTGACGCGGACTTCGCGGCCGAAAGTGCCGCCCTGACCCGGTCGCAGATCCTCGTGCAGTCCGGCGTTTCGGTGTTGGGTATCGCCAACAGCAACCCGCAGAACGTGCTCGCACTGCTGCGGTAAGCATAACCGATCTCCGGTTACATAAATCTCACCGGTCCGTCCCGCCAGTTTCGGGACGGACCGGTTTTTTGTTGAGGGCAATAGGTTGTTCGTATAAAGCCGCCAAATCGATAGCATTTTTGCCCGTTTTCCGCCGCTCGTCCTCGCGATACGGAGAATGGCTAATTTCCCCGTAGTTTGCCGGTCGATTATATCTTAACAGTGTATTGCGCCAGGGCAGGCTGGCTCCCCTCTTTTGCCGTGAGTGAACGCGCCCATGGGACGCATACAATCCAACATCGGCCTGATTACCGGCATGCCGATCGGCGAGACGGTCGATAAGCTCATGGCGTTGGCGGCCAGACCGCGCGACATGCTCGCCGAGCGAAACACCGGGATCGAAGCCGAGCAACTGGCGCTGAGCAGTCTGTCGGCCTCGTTGTTGGGTGTAAAGTACCTCAGCGACAAGCTGGGGAGTGATTCCCTCTACGATGTTCGATCCGCCTCGACCAGCAATTCGGACGTCCTTACGGCCAGGGTTACAGGCCAGCCACCCAAGGGAACCTACCAGTTCACCCCGCTCAGGATGGTCCAGAGCCAGCAGTTGCTCAGCTCGGGGTTCAGAAGCGACAGCGATCCGCTCGGCGCGGGCAAGCTGACCTTCCGCTTCGGCGCTCACTTGGAGCGATCCGCCGGCCTGGAACATTTTAACGACGGCGAGGGGATCGACCGCGGCAAGATTCGCATTACCGACCGCGCCGGCGCCAGTGCCGAAATCGATCTGTCCACCGTCCGATCCGTCGACGACGTGCTCGAAGCGATCAACGCCGACACCACGGTCGAAGTGACGGCCGTCGCCCAGTCGGGTGGCTTCCGCCTGATCGACAACACGGGCCAAACCGCCTCGAACCTCAAGGTCGAAGAGGTGTCCGGCGGAACCACGGCCCAATCGCTGGGACTGGGCGGAATCGACGTCGCCGGGAACACGGCCGACGGCCTGGAGATGATCCGTCTCTACGACGACATCTCCCTGGACGCGCTGAATGACGGTTCCGGCGTGCTCGTCGACCAAGTGCTGGAAGACATCGAGTACGAACTGAGCGACGGCACCACCGGACAGATCGACCTCTCGCCGATCCTCTCGGGTAGTTCCACGGTCGTTCGGGAGCAGACCCTGGGTGAGATGCTCGAAGTCATCAACGCGGCCGAGCCCGACAAGCTTCGCGCCGAAATCGCCTCCGACGGCCAACGGCTGGTCATCACCGACCTGACGGCCGGCTCGGGAACATTCCAACTCGAGTCGCTCTACGACTCCAGCGCGCTGGCCGATTTGGGACTGGACGGCCAGGCCGTCGACGGTGTGATTACCGGCCGACGACTGATCGGCGGCGCCAAGACGGTGCTGCTTTCCAGCCTCTCGGGCGGCGACGGGCTGGGCGGGTTGGGGTTGCTCGACCTTACCGATCGAAATGGCGATTCGGAGACCGTCGACCTGGCCGACGCCGAAACACTCGAAGAGTTGATCGACACCGTCAACGACGCTTCGGTCGGCATCGTTGCCTCGTTGAACAACGCCCGAACCGGCATTGTATTGACCGACACCACGGGCGGTTACGCCGGAAACATGATTGTTGCCAACGGCGATGCCCAAACTTCGACCGCCGACAAGCTGTCCATCGCCGTGGACGACGCCGTCAACTCGGTCTCAAGCGGCGACATGCATCTGCAGGTCATCGCCCATGGCACGGCCCTGGACGAGATGAACGGCGGTGCCGGGGTCGGTCGGGGGACGATCACCATTGTCGACACGGACGGCATAAGCCGGAAGCTCGATCTATCGAAGAACGACATCCAGACCATCGGCGACGTGATCCAGGAGATCAACCGACTCTCGCTGGGTGTTCGCGCGGAGATCAACGACAACGGCGACGGCATCCGCCTGCGCGACACGGCACACGGCTTGGGTACTCTCGAAGTGAAGGAAGGGGGTTCGTCGGCCGCGGCCGACCTGCACCTGTTGGGCAGCGTGGAGGAGGTCAACCTCGACGGCGAAACCACCCAAGTCATCGACGGCAGCACAACCTACACCGTCGAGTTGGACGCGGACGATTCGCTCACGGACCTTGTGGAGAAGATCAACGAGTTGGGCGGCGGCGCCACGGCCACCATGTTCAGCGACGGTTCCAGCAAGCCGCACCGGCTATCGTTGGCCAGCGATGAGGCCGGCAAGGCTGGCAAAATGATCTTCGACACCTCCGAGTTGGGCTTCTCGCTGATCGAGACGGTCAAAGCCCAGGATGCCATGCTCGTGTTTGGGCAGGCAAGCTCGGCCGCCTCGAGCGTGCTGGTTACGTCCTCCTCCAATACCTTCAACGACGTGCTCGCCGGCGTCTCCCTGACAGTGAAAACTGCCTCCAGCAGTCCCGTAACCGTGACCGTCAGCGAAACGAACGCCAGCCTGATCGCCACGATCGAAGGCATGGTCGAGAGCTACAACTCGTTCCGTAAGACCTTGGGCCAGTTGACCGAGTTCAACGTGGAAACCGAGACGGCCGCGGCCCTGACGGGCGACTCGGCCGCGCTAAGGCTGGACACCGATCTGTCGTATATGCTGAGCGGACGGTTCTTCGGAGCCGGCTCCATCCGCTCGCTGGCGCAAATCGGGATCGACATCGGCAAAGACGGTACGCTCACTTTCAGTAGGTCTGAATTCGATGCGAAGTACGCAGCCGATTCGGGGGCGGTTCGCGACTTCCTCACTACCGAGGATCTGGGGTTTGCCGATAAGTTTGGAGGCCTGATCGACCAACTGGGTGCCGCCGAAACGTCGCTGCTGACCAACCGAACCAACACCCTGGCCACCAAGATCCAACAGAATCAGGCCCGCCTGGATCAACTCGACGCGCGGCTCGAACTGCAGAGCGAACAGATGTATTTGAAGTTCTACCGAATGGAAGAAGCGATCGGCAAGATGCAGAACAGCCTGAGCATCGTCGCGGCGATCCAGCCGATTGCCATTTACGCCACCTCGACCAAGAAGTAGCTCGTCTGGTTGCATCCCTTTCCCACCCCGCGGCGATTGCCGCAAACCGTGAAGGAGTCACCCCCATGCCGTCCTCGCCCGGAGAGAACTACCTGGAAACGGACATTCTCACCGCCACGCCGCAGAAACTCCAATTGATGCTCATCGAAGGGGCCCTTAACCGGATCGAGCGAGTCCGCGCGCATTGGCAGGCCGGAGAAAACGACCGGGCCAACGAAGAGCTAATTTGCGCCCAGGAAATTATCACCGAGTTGATGGCCGGCTTGAATCGCCAGGCCAGCCCCGAGTTGGTCAAGAAAATTGCCGCCATCTACATCTACATCTT
>CAZDHN010000141.1:0-11392 GCA_964505115.1 uncultured Planctomycetaceae bacterium | reverse complement strand
TGCTGCGTGCGCTGCGGCGCCTGCGCCGACAAGTGCCACTTCTTCATCGGCGGCGGCGATCCGAAGAACATGCCCGTGCTTCGGGCGGAACTGCTGCGTTCCATCTACCGCAAGGATTTCACGGCCGTGGGTAAGGTGCTGGGCAAGCTCGGCGGCGCCCGGGAACTGACGGTCGACGTTATCAAGGAGTGGTTCTACTACTTCTACCAGTGTACCGAATGCCGGCGCTGCTCGGTCTTTTGCCCCTTCGGAATCGATACGGCTGAAATCACCATGATCGGCCGGGAGTTGCTCGGCCTGCTGGGGATCTACGTCAACTGGGTGATCGAGCCGGTGGCCAACTGCTTCCGCTTGGGAAACCACCTGGCGATTCCGCCCCACGGCTTCATGGACACCATGGAGTTCATGGTCGACGATATCGAGGAAGTGACCGGCGTCCGCATCGATCTGCCCGTCAATAAAAAGGGCGCCGAGGTCCTGCTCGTCGTGCCATCCGGAGATTTCGTCGCCGATCCCGGCACCTATACATGCATGGGCTACATGACGATCCTGCACGAGTTGGGGATCGATTACACCTGGAGCACCTACGCATCCGACGGTGGCAATTTCGGGCTATTCACCTCCCACGAGATGATCAAGCGGCTCAACGCCAAAATCTACGCCGAAGCCAAACGACTGGGAGTAAAGTGGATTCTGGGCGGTGAGTGCGGCCACATGTGGCGAGTGATGAACCAGTACATGGATACCATGAACGGGCCGGTCGACTTCCTCGAAGTGCCCAAGTCGCCGATCACCGGCACGGTGTTCGAGAACGCCAAGTCGACGAAGATGGTACACATCTCGGAGTTCACGGCCGACCTGATCAAGCACGGCAAGCTAAAGCTCGACCCGTCGCGAAACGACAACGTGCGGCTCACGCTCCACGATTCCTGCAACCCGGCCCGAAGCATGGGCCTGCTCGAAGAGCCCCGCTACATCTTGAAGAGCGTCTGCAACAACTTCTTCGAGATGCCCGAAAATACCATCCGCGAACAGACCTTCTGCTGCGGCGGCGGCGCCGGGCTGGGGACCGACGAGAACATGGAGATGCGGCTCCGCGGCGGGCTACCCCGGGGAAACGCCGCTAGGCACGTGCGGGACAAACATGGCGTCAATCAAATGGCCGCCATGTGTGCCATCGACCGTGCGACCCTGATCACGGTCTGCGACTACTGGGCACCGGGCGTGAGGATATCCGGTGTTAGCGAACTGGTGGCCAACGCAATGGTGCTGAAAGACGAAAAGAAGCGAACCGTCGATTTCCGCATGGACCCGCTTCCGGGAATGGAAGACGCAGAGGAGGGAGATGCCAGCGATGAAGGATAAGCTAGTAATCGTCGTCGGCCTGATCGTTGCCCTCGTCGTGATCACCTTTCCGTTTTGGTACACGCTGGGCGCGGGAAGTTCCACGCGGCCTAAGTGGGAGATTCCCGAAGGCAAGTGCGTGGAAGACAACATGAGAGCACGACACATGAGTCTGCTCAACGAGTGGCGCGACGCGGTGGTCCGCGAAGGCAAGAACGAACCGTACCATTCCGAGGCCTATGACACGTCCCACGAGATGAGTCTGACCAAGACGTGTCTTTCGGGTTGTCACGCCCAGGCCACGGACACAAAAGCGGCCTCCGGCGGGAAAGATGTCGCGGCGACCCGAGCGGAATTCTGCAACCAGTGTCACGACTATGCGAACGTCAGCCCAACTTGCTGGGATTGCCACCTTGAGCAGCAAGGGGAATAAGCGATGGATGAAGGCAGACGGAGTTTTCTGAAAGATACCAGCCGCGCCGTGCTGGGAATCGGTTGTGGTTTTCCGCTGCTAAGCGCCGGTTGCGGTGCGTTGCGAGAAGGCATCGGTCACGACGAAGTGGCCCCCAACCAGTTGGCCATGGTGATCGACGTCAAAAAATGCCTGGACCAGGAAGTGCAAGACGCTTGCATCAATGCCTGCAACCAGGCACACAGCATTCCCACCGAGATTCCCGAATCGAAAGATCGCGGGCCGAAAGACGAGGTGAAGTGGATCTGGCCGGAAGAGTACGAGCACGTCTTCCCCGACCAGGCCCATAGGCACACCGAGAAAAGGCTGGCCGGCAAGCCGGTCCTGGTGCTTTGCAACCATTGCACCGATCCGCCTTGCGTGAAGGTGTGTCCGACCAAGGCCACCTGGAAGCGGGAGTCGGACGGCATCGTAATGATGGACATGCACCGTTGCATCGGCTGCCGCTACTGCATCGCCGCCTGCCCTTACGGTGCCCGGAGCTTCAACTGGCGCGAGCCGGCCGAGTTCATCAAGCCGGAGAACCGGCACCCCACGTATCCGCAAAGGTCCAAGGGCGTGGTGGAGAAGTGCAACTTCTGCGCGGAGAGACTCCGGGACGGGGGCCAGCCCGCTTGCGTGGAAGCCGTAAAGACACTGGCCGAGAGAAGGCCGGAAGTGAAAGACGCGCTGGTGTTCGGCGAGTTCTCCAGTCCGGACGTGAGCAGCGCGCTCGACGAGAACCATACAGTTTGTCGCAGACTCAGTCTCGGGACTGGTCCCAACGTCTTTTATATAGTGTGAGTTGGTAGGCTGGAACACGCCGTTTTCATGTTGCGTGAGTCAGTCATGCTGGAACACGCCATTTCTTATATAGTGTGAGGTCGTCATGCTGGAAAACGCCGTCAAAGGTGGCATACGCTACTGGCTCCTGCTGGCATTTTGGGGCTTGCTGCTGGCGGTCGGCGGCGTGGCTTATAGCGTGCAGTTGACCGAAGGCCTGACCATCACCGGCATGGGCCGTGACGTAAGCTGGGGGTTGTATATTGCCCAGTTTACGTTCCTTGTCGGCGTGGCCGCTTCGGCCGTGATGGTCGTTCTGCCCTACTACCTGCACAACTACAAGGCATTCGGCCGGATGGTCATTCTAGGCGAATGCCTGGCGGTCGCCGCCGTGGCTATGTGCATGCTGTTCATCTTTGTCGACATGGGCCAGCCGCGCCGCGTGATGAACGTGCTTTTGCACCCGGCACCCAGTTCGCCCATGTTTTGGGACTTTCTAGCGTTGTCGGGCTATCTGTTGTTGAACCTCGTGATTGGCGCCGTCACGTTCGACGCCGAGCGAAAAGGTAGCCCTCCGCCGAGTTGGGTCAAGCCGTTGATCTACCTCTCGATACCCTGGGCGATCAGCATCCACACGGTCACGGCCTTTCTTTATGCCGGTTTGCCCGCCCGGCCTTTCTGGATGTCGGCCATTTTGGCCCCCCGCTTCCTGGCCTCGGCATTTGCTTCGGGTCCCAGTCTGTTGATCATTCTGGCCTTGATACTGCGCAAGTTCACCAAGTTCGACGCCGGCAAGGAGGCGATCCAGAAGCTGGCAACGATCGTCGCCTACGCCATGGTAATCAACGTATTCTTCGTGTTCGTGGAACTTTTCACGGTCTTTTACGGCAACATGCCCCACCACGTGGAGCCCTTTGCTTACCTGTTCGGTCTTCACGGCACGACCGTGCTGGCCCCCTGGATGTGGGTCTGCGAACTGTTGACCGTCGGCTGTGTGGTTCTACTGCTGATGCCCGGCGTGCGGAAGCAGGAGGGCTTGCTGGCCGGTATCTGCGTGGCGGTGATCGCCGCCATCTGGATCGAGAAGGGGATGGGCATGATCGTCGCCGGGTTCGTGCCTTCGCCCTTGGGGAAGGTGACCGAATACGTGCCAACCACGCCCGAAATCGCCGTCACCCTGGGAGTCTACGCGATTGGCCTCTTGATTTTGAGCGTGCTTTACAAGATAGTGGTTAGCGTAAGGGAGAACATTGAAGGCGTCTGACTATTGAGAATTGTAGGGTGGGTCGAGGGGAACGAGCCCCACCGGCCTTGGCCGATTGAATGGTGGGGCTCGTTTCCCTCGACCCACCCTACGACTTGGGTTGCGGGCGAAGCCCGCGCTGGGAACCATGCCCAGACAAGAACGAATTTAAGAAACGGTACTACATCAAACAGGATCTAGACAGGATCTCAAACCGATAGGAGAACACTATGGCTGATTCGAAAGGCAATGGGACCCCGCTTCTGGATGAACTCCGGAAGGGGCCTTGGCCCAGTTTCGTCACGGAAATAGCTTCCATGGCGGCGGACAACAAAATGTGCCAGGACTTGCTCGGGCAGCTCGAGAAGTCCTATCGCGAGAAGACCGGCTACTGGAAGCACGGCGGTATCGTGGGCGTGATGGGCTACGGCGGCGGCGTCATCGGCCGCTACTCTTTCCTCGCCGACGAGTACCCCAACGTCGCTCACTTCCACACTCTCCGCATCAATCAGCCCGCCGGCTGGTTCTACAGCACCGACTCGCTGAGAACCCTCTGCGACATCTGGGAGAGGCGCGGCTCGGGTTTGACCAACATGCACGGGTCGACCGGCGACATCGTCTTCCTGGGTACGAAAACCGACGAACTCGAACCGATCTTCAAGGAACTCGCGGATAACGACTTCGATCTGGGTGGCTCCGGGTCGGACTTGCGGACGCCAAGCTGCTGCGTGGGACCCGCGCGTTGCGAGTGGGCTTGCTACGATACGCTGGCCTTCACCCACGACGTCACCAACCACTTCCAGGACGAGCTACACCGTCCGGCCTTCCCTTACAAGTTCAAGATCAAGGCCTCCGGTTGCCCCAACGACTGCGTCGCTTCCATCGCCCGATCCGACATGTCGATCATCGGCACCTGGCGTGACGAGATCCGCATCGACCAGGCCGAGGTCAAGGCCTACGTCGAGGGCGGCATCAACATCCACAGGGACATCTACGCCAACTGCCCGACCCGCTGCATCGAGTGGGACGGCGAGGAACTCAAGATCGACGACAAAAACTGCGTCAAGTGCATGCACTGCATCAACGCGATGCCCAAGGCACTGCGACCGGGAACCGACCGCGGAGCCACGATCCTCATCGGTGCCAAGGCGCCGATCGTCGAAGGCGCGCTGTTGGCTTCGGTGCTCGTGCCCTTCATCAAGGTCGAGCCCCCTTACGAGGAACTCTACGATCTGATCGAGAGAATCTGGGATTTCTGGGGAGAGCACGGCAAGAACCGCGAACGGGTTGGCGAGTTTATCCAGCGCGTCGGGTTGGGTAACTTCCTGGAAGAGATCGGGGTGGAGCCGATTCCGGAAATGGTCGCGCACCCCAGAGAGAACCCCTACATCTTCTTCGAGGAATACTACGAAGAAGGCGACGAGGAAGAAGAAGAGGACGAATAGTCCGCACGGAGCCTGTTCCCGTTTAATCGATAATCAAACAACAATGTGAAAAAATCATTTTAAGGAGAAGAATCTATGGCAACCGATAGGAGGACGGATTTTGGGCCTCCGGATTACAAGAACTTTTTGCCGCCCGTTATCAAAGATAACTATGGGACGTGGAAGTACCACGAAATCCTCAAGCCGGGCGTAATGGTTCATGTATCCGAGTCGGGCGACAAACTCTTCACGGTGCGCGCGGCTTCACCCAGGTTGCTGGGTATAAAGAAGATCCGCGCGTTCGCCGATCTGGCCGACAAGTACTGCGGCGGCTTCCTGCGTTTCACCAGCCGCAATAACGTCGAGTTCATGTTGACCGACCAGGCCAAGATCGATCCGCTGATCGCCGATCTGGCCGAGTTGGGCCACCCAATCGGTGGCATCGGCAATGCAATCTCCAACATCGTCCACACCCAGGGCTGGGTACACTGCCATTCGGCGGCTACCGACGCCTCCGGCGTGGTCAAGTGTGTCATGGACGATCTGCACGAGTACTTCGTCGAACGGAAGCTGCCCGGCAAGCTGCGAATCGCCCTGGCATGCTGCCTGAATATGTGCGGTGCCGTGCACTGTTCGGATATCGCCATCCTGGGCGTTCACCGCAGGCCACCCAAGGTCGACGACAAGACGATCAACAAGGTCTGCGAGATTCCCAACGTCGTGGCCTCCTGTCCCACGGCGGCCATTCGACCGGCAACCGTCGACGGCCAGTCCACCGTGGAGATCGATGAAGACCGTTGCATGTTCTGCGCGAACTGCTTCTCGGTTTGTCCCGCCTTGCCGCTGAACGATCCGTTGAACGACGGGATCTCCATTTGGGTAGGTGGAAAGGTTTCCAACGCCCGCGTCGAGCCGATGTTCTCCAAGCTGGCGATCCCCTACATCCCCAACAATCCGCCCCGTTGGCCGGAAGTTGTTGCGGCGGTCCGCAAGATCGTCGAAGTTTGGGCCGACGGCGCGCATAAGTACGAACGGATGGGTGAATTCATCGGACGAATCGGTTGGCCCCGCTTCTTCGAGCTAACCGGCATTGAATTCCAGAAGGAACACATCGACGACTTCAAGCATGCCGGACTCACTTACAAGCGGTCCGCGCAGCTCAGACACTAGGAGAAGCGCAATGGCTGTTACCCCGGAAGAAGTCGCGGACGCCATGTTCGCCATGGTCAGTGAGTACCAAGGCAAGAAGAAATTCAAAGCCGGTGACTTGACCAAGGCGATGATCCAAAAGTTTGGCGATGAAGGCTGCGACAAGAAATTGTGCAAGGCCGCCATCCGCACAATGATGGACTCGGGACGGTGCGTCTACACATACTTCGGCGGAAGCTTCATCGAGGTGCCCCACGAGGAAGGTGCCGCCGAAGACGCTGCCGAGTAGTAGCTCCGCTTCGTCGCGAATTGTAAAAATAGCACGACTGGAACTTGCGTTTTCGTCTTATTGCCTGGCAATCCTATTTGCCCGGCAACGGCGAAAACGCGGCTCCAGGCCGTGTGAGGAATAGTATCGAACTGTAGGCTGTAAGGTGGGGCAAGCGCGGCGCCGGCCCACCGTCCGGTCTCTTCATTAAGAGGCCGGCGTCTTTTGGTAATAGTGGTGGGCCGGCGCCGCGCTTGTCCCATTTTGCGCATGTTGGAACGTGTTTCGGAAAGTGCAGTTATGCCAATCAAGAAAAAGAAGAAAAAGAAGAAGCGGAGTTTTTCCAGTGGTGGTTCCCAATCGCGGGAGCAGTCGCCATTGCGGCCGAAGTTTGTCGAGAAGATGCCGCCTTGCCGCAACGCCTGCCCCAGCGGCAATCGGATCCGCGATTTTCTCACCACCATCGCCCAGGCCGAGCGGCTGGAAAAGCCCATGGACCAGGCCCTGGAAGAGGCCTGGGATATCTACACCGACACCAGCCCGTTTCCCGCGGCCTGCGGCCGGGTCTGCCCGCACCCCTGCGAAGATAACTGCAACCGAAACGAACTCGATGCCCCGGTCAATATCAACGACGTCGAGCGAGCGATCGGCGATTTCGGCCTGGAGAAGGGCCTCAAGCTCAAAGCCCTGACCGATGAGAAGCGCGACGAGAAGATTGCCGTCGTGGGCGGCGGCCCCGGCGGGCTGTCCTGCGCGTATCAACTCGCCCGGCGCGGCTACGGCGTAACCGTCTTCGAGTCGGCCGACAAAGCCGGCGGCATGCTGCGCTGGGGAATTCCCCGCTACCGCCTGCCGGCCAATATCCTCGACGGCGAAATCCAGAATATCCTCGACTCCGGCGTGGAACTTAAATGCGACACCCGCGTGGGGACGGACGTCTCGCTGGATGATCTCCGCAACGACTACCAGGCTGTCTTCGTCGCGATCGGCGCGCACAAGGGACTCAAGCTGCGAGTGGACGGTGAAGAGGCCGACAACGTCCTTTCGGGCGTGGAATTCCTCAACCGCATCCATCACGGCGAGACGATCGACGTCGGCGACAACGTGATCGTGGTCGGCGGTGGCGACACGGCGATCGACGCCGCGCGTATCTGCCGTCGGCTGGGAGCGACCACCACGATCCTTTATCGCCGCACCATAGACGAGATGCCGGCCATCGACGAGGAAATCGAAGAGGCCCAGGCCGAGGGCGTGAAGCTCGAGTATCTGGCCGCCCCGATAGGCTTCAGCAAAGAGGGCAGCCGGGTTACGAGCATGAAATGCATCCGCATGGAACTCGGCGAGCCGGACGATTCCGGCCGGCGGCGACCCGTGCCGATCGAAGGCTCGGAGTTTGAGATTCCCGCCACGGCCGTTATTCCGGCCATCAGCCAAGCGCCGGACTTCGCCGGCTTTGAATCGCTGATCGAGGGTCGGGACTGGATCAAGGTCGACGATAGCGGCACTTCCACCAAGGTGCCCGGCGTGCTCGCCGGTGGCGACGCCGTGGGCCTCGCGCTGGTTACCACGGCGGTCGGGCAAGGTCGTCGCGCCGCCGAGACCATCGACCGCAACCTCCGCGGCATCGAGCCGAGCACGGACCGAGAGTTGCCCATCGTCAAGACGGATCGCATGCGACTGGACCACTACGAGAAATCGGAGCGGGCCAAGGCGGCGTCGCTGCCAGTCGAGGAATGTCTGGCCGAGTTGGAGAAGGAGGTCAACCAGTCGATCTCCCAAGAGGAGGCCGTCGCGGAAGCCAAGCGCTGCATGAGTTGCGGCTATTGCTTCGACTGCGAGAAATGCTGGCTCTTCTGCCAGGACCAGGCCGTCGACAAGCCGATGCAGAAGGGCGTGCTCTACTCCTTCAAGCTGGAGAACTGCACGGGTTGCAAAAAGTGTGCGGAAGAATGTCCTTGCGGCTTCATCGACATGCTGTAGTGGTCGGTTACGTTCTGTTTGATGGGTGACTACAGGGTGCCACTGCTGGCTTGTCCAGCAGTGTCGTGGCGGTAAGCGTACTTCGCACTGCTGGACAAGCCAGCAGTGGCACCCATCACCGTAGCTGATGCAGACCACTAGCACATGCGAATCCCCAGAATACTGATTGCCGGCCTGCGCGGAGGTAGCGGCAAGACGCTCGTATCTTTGGGGCTTCTTGCCGCCTGGCGGAAACAGAATCGCCACGTGGCGCCCTTCAAGAAAGGGCCCGACTATATTGACGCGGCCTGGCTGTCGATGGCCGCTGACAAGCCCTGCCGGAACCTGGATCTATTCTTGATGTCCCGGCAGGCCATCGTGCAATCCTTTGTCGCGGGCTCGGCGGATGTCGAGATGGCCGTCATCGAAGGCAACCGGGGTTTGTTCGACGGCATGGACGCCCAAGGCACGTGCAGCACGGCCGAGTTGGCCAAGCTGCTGAAGACGCCGGTCGTTCTCGCCGTGGACTGTACGAAGTCGACACGGACGGTCGCCGCGCTGGTCCTGGGTTGCCAGAAGCTCGATCCGGAGGTACTTCTTCGCGGAGTCATCCTCAATCGGACGGCCGGCTCCCGGCATGAGTCCGTACTGCGCGAGGCCGTCGAAGAGACTTGCGGCCTGCCCGTGCTGGGCGCCATTCGCCGAGTTCCCCAGCGTCTTTTCCCCGAAAGACATCTGGGCCTCGTGCCCCCGGACGAACACGACCAGGTTGCCCGCGCAATCGAACTGGCCGCCGGCATAGTCGAGCAATCCCTGGACCTGAACGCCATCTGGACCCTAGCCCAAGAAGCCCCGCCACTCGAAAAAAAAGGTGTCAGGAACCTTTTTCACGAACAAAAGGTTCCTGACACCTTTTCTCGCATCGGCGTGTTTCGGGACGCGGCTTTTTCGTTCTACTATCCCGAGAACCTTGAGGCTCTGGCCCGAGAGGGCGCCGGCCTGATCGATATCTCGCCGCTGCGCGACGCGGAACTGCCGGAGGTGGACGCTCTTTACATTGGCGGCGGCTTCCCCGAAACGCTGGCTCCCGCCTTGGCCGACAACCGGCCGTTTATCAACTCGTTGCGCCGGCGGGTCGAAAAGGGGTTACCCGTCCATGCCGAGTGTGGCGGGGCCGTCTTCCTGGGTGAGAAGCTCCTCTACGACCGGAACGAGTACCCCATGGCGGCCGTGTTGCCCGTGACTTTCGCCTTCCAATCGAAACCGCGAGGGCACGGCTACACGATGCTGGAAACGGTGGAACCCAACCCGTTCTTCTCGGTTGGCGATGAATTGCGAGGGCACGAGTTCCACTATACGGCCATGCAGTCGTCTTCGGCCGATGAGCTGACCTTCGCGTTTCGGGTGCGCCGCGGTTATGGCTTCGACGGCCAACGGGACGGCCTGTGCGTGCACAACGTGCTGGCCACTTACACGCACGTGCACGCGCTGGGGACCGAAAGTTGGGCGCCGTCCCTAGTTCGGGCGGCGGCCCGGTTCAAGGCGAGTGCCTAAGCGGCTTCACCCCGGATCTTTCCCGGCAAGGAGGTTCGCAATCTCATCGCGTGTCCGTCTGGCGTGTGCCGGGTCGCGGCCGTCGGTGAAGACGGCAACCGTGGAATCCTCGCGGTGGAGCAGTGCTCCGAAGATGATCTCGGAGCGCTCGGGCGACGTGGCGTCGCAAATCAGCACGCCGTGTTTTTCGGCCAGTCGGACGACGGCGGCGTTGGCGGCTTCGTCGTCCGTGGCGGCAATCACGAGGTATGCGTCGCTTAGATGCTCTTCTCGAAACGGCTCCCGCACCCAGCGGGCATGCCTGGCCTCGATCTGCCCGGCCAAGTCCTCGGTCACGGACGGCGAGACGACCGTCACGACGGCTCCGGCTCGCAGCAGATTATGAACCTTTCGAGTTCCGACGCTCCCGCCCCCGACGACAAGGCAGTTCTTGCCTTGGACTTTGAGTCCCACGGGAAGGAACCTTGGGCTATCCGGGGAATCGCCGGTCACGAATCAGTGTCCCACTTGAATGATGCCACTGGCGGCGGCGGTAAGAACGATGACTTCGAGCAAGGCGAGAGTCGCGTAGATCATATCCCGTTTCTTCAGCAGCATCGGAATGATGGAAAGATAGCAGGGTATGGTTACGCCCGCCAGGATCACCACGCCGATGAAGTTGACGAAGTCGCCGTATCCGAGCATTCCCAGCCAACTCCAACCAGCTTGAATTTCCGTGTCGGCAAGATATTGGTGAACGCTTTTCTGCCAATGCTGGGCGAGTTCGTCGTGCGGGATGTAGGGGCTCATGATCCCGGAAACGTAGATGGCAAAAGTTACGAACAGACACAGCAGGCCAAAATACATGCCTTTTTCCAAGACCGCGGCGTATCGCACCTGCTCGGGGCTCGGCTCCAAGGAAGCACCAGATTTATCGCTCATTCTTCCAATCTCCGGATAGATTACTTAGAAGTCTCGGGCTGCTCGTCCACATGCTCCGCCGCCGCCGCGTGGTCGGGAGTCGGCGCCGGCTGGCAGATGCCTTTTTGCAGGGCCTTCGCGCCGGCGAACGCCAGAATGGCGATAACCATCCAGCGGATGAAGGTCGGCTTGGCAACCTTCAGTAGGCGCACACCCACGAAAGAACCCAGCATAATGCCGACTAGCGACGGCACGACCATCATGGGAATCACGCAGCCTTTATTCACATAGACCCAGGCAGCGGAAGTATCGGTGAT
>CAZDHN010000140.1:0-11394 GCA_964505115.1 uncultured Planctomycetaceae bacterium | reverse complement strand
ACGACAGAACTTACGACCTCTCGTGACGATGTTGGTGAGAAATACGGGCTAAACGCTAGTTGTAAATAATTGTATCAAACAAGCGTTTTAAGTCAATGTTTAATCTGGATTTCAGGCTGATTTTCAGCAGAATGCACGCTACAGAGGGGATGTGACAGTCCACTACGTGAGCTGATATTCATGTCTCGCACGACCGGAAGGACCCATTTTACCCAATCCGCAAATCTTATTTTTGCTCGCTAGAGGGGCCTAACGATGAGCCGCCTAACGCATCGAGGCGAACGAGAATGCATATTTTCTAATAGGGAAGCGATCTTTGTTTGGCTTTTCCCGGCAATCAGCCGGTTCGATGCGATCGTTTTCCCGCTGTGCGGGGTCTGACGCCCGTTCGGGCGTCTATCAGTGGATGTTGAGAGGATCCAACCATGACAAGTTCGACCGTTCGCGTCATCGTATTGGCCGTTTGGACGCTGGCGATGGTCTCGCTCATCCAGCACGCGACCCAAGCGAGACTGATTTCGCGGGCGAACTTCTATCTGCTGCAAAGCAATCTGATGGATCCACGGCAGTGGGAGCCGGCCAAGAGCGTGCTATCGAAGACCTTCGCGGGCACGAATATCGCTTGGATCACCGGGTTGACCGACACCTGGACCCTACCCGGTGCCGACGCACACCGCGATCTGGTCGAGCGTAAGGGCCGGGAAGTTCCCAACCACCAACAGTTCACGGCCAGGACCAAGGGAGATTGGGGCCCGTTCCATTTGCAGGTGTATTTCAAGTTCGATGGCGACGATCAAGCTGCAAAGGGCCAACCTGCAAAGGGCCAACCTGCAAAGGGCCAACCTGCAAAGGGCACGGAGACCCGGCTTGAGCAGTTCGGCAACAGCGGCATCTACATCTACGGTTTGTATGAGGTGCAGATTATCAACACGAGCCGTTTCCTGGATAGTGGTCTGCTGTCGAGCAAGAACCTGCATGGCGGTCGGGTCGAGGCGACAGTTGACGGGCGGAAGATGGAGGCCGCGGCCAACAAGGTCCTTTGCGGATCGATCTACGGCGGTGGCGACGCGGGCAACAACCCGCTGGCCGGCGCGACGACTGACAAGCGGGGCCGGCCATTCAACTTCTGCAAGCCCAACGGCCAGTGGAACCGGCTCGATCTCTTTTTCACCCCGCCCACGTTCCAGAACGGGCGGAAGACGCATTACGCGACGATCGCCACCTTCATCAACAGCCGGCGGGTGTACTACGGTGGCCAAGCCAAGTACGGCATCCCCCGTCCGACCGGTGCGCAGCGGAAGAAGGCGGATCGGGCCCATGGTCCGATCGTAATCCAGGACCACGGCAGCAAGGTCAGCTTCCGCGAGATGCAGATCGATGTCAATTGGCGTCCCCGCCCCAACTGGGCCGTCGCCGTCCGAACGCCCCAAAGCCCAGGTGGCTCCGTCGCGCTGGCCGAGTGACGGTTCGTTTATTGATCTTTGCATAGTCAATGCGCGGATCAAGGGGGTTTCACCGGGGAGCCGGGCTGCGTCCTCGGTCATTGGCTATGCAAGGGTCAATAGCAGCCCGTTGAAGAAGATCATTGCCGGCAATTCGGGTGCCACTGCTGGCTTGCCCAGCAGTGTTTTTGCGGGGTTTGTGCTTCGCACTGCTGGACAAGCCAGCAGTGGCACCCTTTTTCAACGGTCTGTTAGCCGCTTCCTTTCTTGCCGTTGGCCCGGTATCATTGGGGTTTCAGCCGAATTGCGATTGCATGGGGCTACCGGGCCGTGGGACCGTAGGGCCGGGCATGAGACAAATAGGAGAATAAGCCATGACGAAATACGAAATTCCCCAACTAGCCAAAGTACCCAAAGCCGAAAAGAAGCAGGTTCTGCTGGTAGCCAGTGGCGACCTGCGGTCGGTGGCCAACGAGAACTGCTGGGCCGCCCAGAAGGAGATGGAAGACGAGCTGGCCCGGGCCGTGGCCGAGGCCGGCTACGAACTGGTCCGCGCCCATCCCTACAAAGCCGACCAGAAGCACGGGCTGATCGGTTCGCAGAAGGAGGGCATGGATATCTTCGCCGGGATCGATCCGACCGCCCGACTGATTGTCGCCGAGGCCGTCTGGCAGTATTCGCACCACGTACTGGCCGGCCTGCTGTCGCACGAAGGGCCGATCCTCACCGTGGCCAACTGGTCGGGTACCTGGCCGGGGTTGGTGGGCATGCTCAACCTGAACGCTTCGCTGAGCAAGGCAGGCAGAAAGTACTCCACGCTCTGGAGCGAGGACTTTTCCGACAAGGCCTTCCTGAAAAACCTGACAAAGTGGCTCGAAAAAGGAACCGTCAGGCATCGTACCAGCCACGTTACGCCGCTAAAGAAGGTTAAGGTGTCGGGCGCCGAACGCCGGCTGGGTAAGGCGCTGGCCAAGCAACTTCGCCGCGAGAAGGCGATCATGGGCATCTTCGACGAAGGCTGCATGGGAATGTACAACGCAATCATTCCCGACGAACTGCTCCACCCGACCGGCGTCTACAAGGAACGCCTCAGCCAATCGGCACTCTACTACGAAACGACCCAAGTTGCCGACGAAGAAGCCCGGGCGGTTCGCCAGTGGCTGGACGACCGCGGCATGACGTTCGACACCGGCCCCAACGAGGAAGAGGACCTGACCGACGCGCAAATCCTCACGCAGTGCAAGATGTATATCGCCGCCATGCGGATCGCCGATGATTTCGGTTGCGACCTGATCGGCATCCAGTACCAGCAGGGTCTTAAGGACCTGCTGCCGGCCAGCGATCTGGTTGAAGGCATGCTAAACAACAGCGACCGGCCGCCCGTCACCAGCCGCGACGGCAAGCGGGTGCTCCGCGAAGGCGAGCCGCTGGTTCACTTCAACGAGGTGGACGAATGCGCCGGCCTGGACGGCCTGATGACCTTCCGCGTGCACAAGGCGATGGGCCAGCCGGTCGAGAACACGCTGCACGACATCCGCTGGGGCGATTGGGACAAGTCCGGTACGGTCAGCGACTACGTTTGGGTGCTGCTAATCAGCGGCGCCGTGCCGCCGGCACATCTGATCGACGGCTGGAAGGGTACTTCCAGCCAGCGGCAGCCGGCCATGTACTTCCGGCTGGGCGGCGGATCGGTCAAGGGAATCTCCAAGCCGGGTGAGATTGTCTGGTCGCGCGTATTTGTCGAGGCGGGCAAGCTGAAGATGGACCTGGGCCGGGCCGGCGTGGTAGAACTGCCCGAGGAAGAAACCAACCGCCGCTGGCAGGAGACCACGTCGCAATGGCCGATCATGCACGCCGTCACATACGGTGTCTCGCGCGACCAGATGATGGCTCGACACAAGGCCAACCACATCCAGGTAGTCTACGCCAACAGCGCCAGAGAGGCCGACAAGGCCCTGCTGGCCAAAGCCGCCATGGCCGAGGCGATGGGCATTGAAGTGGCCCTCTGCGGCACCCGTAAAAACGGCAAGGGCTGGAGTTAGGCGGCAGGGCCACCAACCAAATAGGTGCTTCCGCGTACGGGCAAGAACCGGCGGGCGGTTGCTCGGTGCCACTGGCGTCTCGCCAGTGCCGATTAGCCCGGAGCTTGTTAGTTGGTGTTTCCGGAGCCCGCTGCGCGTCTACCGATTGTGCGGCCGCACAATCGGGAATCGGCACATACGCGCAGAGATTTCCTGAAACAGCAACGAGCAAGCCCCGATTTGTATTGCACTGGCGAGACGCCAGTGGCACCCAGCGCCGTGGCTGATACAGACCAATAGGCTTATTCCGCGGGCGTTTTCTCTTCCGGCATGGAGGTCGGGCGGATGCCGCCTTCGCTTTGGACAATCCGCCAGCCGGACCCGCCCGAGCGGATGGCGGAGCGCTCCAGTGTAAGGCGGACGAAGAAGGTCTTCTTCGCGCCGGCGTCGTCGTAGGTGACGGCGTACGCCTGTGTGACGTTCTCCCGGTTGCCGTCGCGCGATTGCGATTCGGTCAGGTAGTAGCGGACTTGGTCTTTCTTTCCGAGCGCCAGCAGGGTTCGAACCTCCGGCCGGGTGACGTAGTTATCCAACTCCTCGCGCGACTGCGGATTCTTGCGGTAGTAGGCCCAAAGCGTCGCGTCCAACGGTTGACGCGAGCCCCGGCGCCGGGTTAGTTGATACGCCTTTTGAGGCTGCTCGGCACGGAGCAGGTCGAACCAGACTTGGGCGAACTGCCGGGCTTGACCCCGCAGAAGCCAACGATGCGCGAACCATTCACCCGAGGCGGCGCCGCCGAGAAACAGCGAAAGCAACAGTCCGGCCAGGGCCACCTTTCTTCCAGTCAGCGTCGGGCTGTTTCGGGCGATCCGCCGCAGTGCCAGACCGCTTAGAATTATGCCCGCCAGCGGAAGTACCCAGGCCACCGGGTCGACCAGGGCGAAGACCGACAGACAGGCGAAGATCAAGCCCACCACGGCCAGCGCGCTAAAGCTCTGGTATTGGGCCACGTCCGTATCGGGCGAATCACTCATGTGGTGCATTGGGGTACCTAACACAAATCCTACAAAGCCGCGACCGTTGGTCGCGCAAACTACGCTAGACGTGACGGTTCCTCAGTATCTCAAGCGCGACCAACGGTCGCGGCTTTATACGTTTCCTATTGCCCCGCGTTCACCCTAAATGCGCCGGTGCTGCCCACGTGCTCTTCCAGGTTGGTGCGTCGCGTGGCGTACTTAGGCATGAACCGCGACTGGCGATCGAAGACGTAGTTCTCTTGCTGCCACTCTTCTTCGCTGGCCGAACGGCAGAAGGTCCCCAGCGACATCTTCTGCGTGAAACCGAGCCATTTTCGGTCGGGCGCGAATCCGGCGAACATCCTTTGCTCGGGCTGGAATCCGCCGAACATGAAATTTCGGGCCAGCGGAGCCGTGTGCAGAGTCATCAGCGTGAAGCAGACCATAACCCAGCCGACCCAAGCGGCGAACAGCCCGCTACCGATCCGATCGGCGATGTTGAGGAAGCGGACCTTCACCTTGGAAATGGAATCGGTAAGTGTTCGGAGAACGATCATAAAGAGGGCGAAGAGGCCCCAAAGCGCGATAAAATCCCAGAAGTAAGTAAACGAGCCGTTCCACTCGTCAAGCCAGGCGGCGGCCGGTTCCCAAAAGTTCGTTGCCAAAAGCGCCGCCGTGACGACGTTGATCAGCCGGATGGCGTTGCTCCACATTCCCTCCGGATACAGGACACCCACGCAGGCCAGGAAGATTACCACCAGTAGTATCGTGAGAAGCGAGGACATGGGTCGTCAGTGGGGGCTAGGGGTCAGGGGTCAGGGGCCAGGGGCCAGGAACTGGGGCAAGGTTAGTCCGTCAAGTCTAATCCCTAATCCCCAATCCCTAATCCCTTTCTAATCATTGTTTCATTGCTCTCATCAACTCGGGCAGCGAGGTCACGCCTTTGGCGACCAGCAGGATGCCCTCTTCCTGTAAAGTTCTCATGCCGGCTTTTCGACAGGCCTGGCGGACGAGGTCCAACTTGGGGCTGGTGGCCAGCACCTTGCGGACCGTATCGTCGACGATCAGCAGTTCGAAGATGGCCGTGCGGCCAATGTAGCCCACGCCGCCGCATTCGGGACAAACTTCCTCGGGCTGTTGCGGCGGCCGGTAGAAGGCCTGCACGCGGCCCTGCGGGATGCCGAGTTGCTGGAGCACCTGCGGCGTGGGCGCGTAGGCTTCCCTGCAATGCTCGCAGAGCTTGCGTATCAACCGCTGATTCAACACGGCGGCCGCCGCGGGAGCGAACTCGGCCGGCGGGACCTTCAGCGCCAACACCCGAACCAGCGCCTCGGCACAATCCTTCGCCCGCATCGTGCTGATGATTAGTCGATTCTCCGTGACCTCTCCGGCAAGCATGCTTACGGTGGCGGCGTCGGGCAGGTCGCGGACGAGGATTACGTTTGGATCCATGCGGAGCAGTTTGGGTAGCACGTTCGTGGGCGACTGCCCGTCGGCCGCCTTGTAGGTGGTAACCGGAATGTTTTCCACCTCCTCGTACGGATTCGCCTCCTCCTCGATCGTCACGAACTCGCGCATGAAGCGGTCGGTGTTGTGCAGCAAGACATTCATCGTGCTGCGCAGCCCGTTGGCGGGCATGGCCGAGAACAAGAGGAACCCCTTTTCCATGCCGAGCGCGCCGAGCACCTGCTCCTGCATTTTGGGTCGCATGCCCAGTTCGTCGAGTTTCTCGAATCGCGTCTTCTTATCTTCGAATTGTACGATCGCGCGTTCGCCCGTCTTGGTCCCCTGGCAGGCCAGGGTGCCCTGGTAGCTAATCGATTGGTATTCGGCGACGAAGACGCCTTCCTGGCGACCTTGGCGTTCTTGCGGGTTGAGGCCGCAGACGAGCTTGAGCGCTTCGAGCATCGGGTCGGCCGTCTCGCGCGACCGCGGCTCGTCGTTGAGCCAGACGCCGTCGACCATCACGCGGACCGCCACGCCCTGCTGGCCATAGTCGAGCATGATCGCGCTGGCCCGGCGCGATAGTGCGTCGGCCAGTAATTGGCGGGCATCGCGAAAGCCGAGCGACTGTCGGGCGGCCAGCGTTCGGGCGTTGTCGTCGCGTTCGGTTTCTCCACCCCGGGCGTTGAGGGTTACCGGCGGGCCCTTCTCGTGCGCCTCCTTGGCTTCGACTTCCATCTTCATGCCCAGCTTGTTAAGCACGGCGGCCAGACAGTAGCGAAGGTGGTCGCGAGTGAGCACCCGTTCGTCCATCTCCACCCTCGAGTTCCGGTAGAGGATGTACCAGATTAGCGGCGTGGCATGGGCGATCAGGAGCAGGAAGAAACCGACCCAGAAATAGGGGACCAACCAGAGCAGCACGAACGCGCCCATGAATGACCCGAAGACGATCGGGTTCCAGCGGAGATAGTCGAGGTCCTGGGTCTGGCAGTCTCGGTTGACCCAGTCGGTGGTGCCGACCCAGGCCAGGAAGAGCGACCAGCAGACCATTATTTTCACCCAACTCAGGTAGAAACCCGGCCCGCGCCAGTTTTGCCCGTCGAGCGGGAAGGAGGGCCAGTTGGAGCCGTCTTGCGCGAACAACTCACCGGCGCCAACGGTGCAGATCGCGACAAAGACGGCTGGAATTATCAGGAGGCGAAACATCAGAGGATTCCAGGTTGATTTACTTTGATACCTTTTAGTGCCATTTTGAGCGCTTCCGGGTTGGGCGCCACCTCGAAGGCCGTGGCCCGATCGATCAGGTCGCTCAGTACGAGTTCCTTCAGGCTTTGGGTGAAGTCCTGCATGCCTTCGGGAATGCCGATGCGGATAGCGTCGGCCAGCTTGTTGTCCTCTTGATTGAGAATCAGTTTGCGAACGGTCGGGCTGAACTTCATGATCTCGACGGTGGGCACTCGCTGAACACCCTCCTTGACCGAGGGCAGCAGCTTCTGCGCCAAGATCGCCTTCATATTGAAGACCAACGCGCTGCGGATGGCGCTGTGCATGCTTTGGGGAAACAGGTCGAGGATACGGCCGATGGTACTGGGACCGGTGGAAGAGTGGATGGTGCCGAACACCAGATGGCCCGTCTCCGCCGCCTGGATGGCCGTCTCGAACGTCTCCCGGTCGCGCAATTCACCCACCAGGATGATGTCGGGGTCCTCGCGCACGGCATGCTTCATGCCGATCATGAAATCCTTGACGTCGTCGCCGATCTCCCGCTGGTTGATCAGGCACTTGTCCTCGGTGAAAGTGAATTCGATCGGGTCTTCCAGCGTGAGAATGTGCTTGTGGTAGCGGTGGTTGATCCAATCGAGCATCGAGGCGATCGTGGTGCTCTTGCCCGAACCCGTGATCCCCGCCAGCAAAATCATGCCCTGGCTGTGCTGGCAGAGCTCTTCCAGGCCGTCGGGTAGGTATAGCTCCTTGAAGCTGGGGATCCAGTTGTTCACTCGCCGGGCGACCAGCCCCACGTGACCCATCTGTTGAAGCACGTTGACGCGGAACCGCCAGCGTTTGTCGTCTATGTCGAGTGTGTAGGCGAAGTCGGCGCCGCCGTCTATGTCGAATACTTTTCGACTACGCTCGTTCATCATGGGAAAAATCAACGTGACCATCTCGTCGTCGTCGATCGGACCCCGATTGAGCGGACGCAAGCTGCCCGCCACGCGAATATAGGGTGGGCAGTCGACTTTCAAGTGAAGGTCGCTCCCCTCGATCTTCACCAGCGCCCGAAACAGCTTGTCTATCTCCAGATCCTCATGCTTGAGCTGGAACCGTTTCTGATCGCCTTCAAGCGATACCGCCATGGCCGCCTCTCCAAGATTGTGGTTCTTGGAATTCATGAGTTGCTTGCGATGCTGGTGCTTGATTAACGGGAAGCGAACGTGCCTCGTTCTCCGTTCCCCTCAATCAGCAGGCCGACAATCCGTTAGGGTGCCACTGCTGGCTTGTCCAGCAGTGCGAAGCACAAGCCCCGCAAGGACACTGCTGGGCAAGCCAGCAGTGGCACCCAAAACTTCTTCAACTGCCTGTCGACACCCGATCGTCGTTTCGCAATCTAACTGGAATTCCTCTCTGCCTCATCACTCGTTTAGTCTCTTCGATAGTGTACTGGCCGTAATGGAAGATGCTGGCGGCCAAAGCGGCTTCGGCACCGCCCAGCAGGATGGCGTCGGCCAGATGATCGGGGCAACCGGCCCCTCCGCTGGCCACCACGGGGATCGTCACCGCCCGAGCGACCGCCGCCGTTATCTCCAGGTCGTAGCCGTCCTTGGTGCCGTCGGCGTCCATGCTGGTCAGCACGATCTCGCCGGCGCCGAGCCGCTGGACCTCGCGGGCCCAGGCCACGGCTTCCAGTCCCGTGCCGACCCGACCGCCGTTGATATGCACCTCCCAAAACTCCTTGCCGTCTTTCTGAACTCGTTTCGGGTCGATGTTGACCACGATGCACTGGCTTCCGAAACGCCGGGCTGCCTTGCTGACAAACCGCGGGTCGCGGCAGGCGGTCGAGTTGATCGAGACCTTGTCGCTGCCGGCGCTTAGTAGCGAGCGAATGTCGTCCAGCGTGCGGATACCCCCGCCCACGGTCAGCGGCATGAAGAGCACTTCCGCCGTGCGCCGGACCACGTCGAGCATGATGTCTCGGCCTTCGTGGCTGGCGGTGATGTCGAGAAAGACCAACTCGTCGGCGCCCTCGGCCTCGTAGCGCGTGGCCACCTCGACCGGGTCGCCCGCGTCGCGCAGGTTCAAGAAATTCGTGCCCTTGACCACGCGGCCACGATTTACGTCAAGACAGGGGATGATACGTTTAGCCAACATCGCCGTTCGACCGAACAAGCCAAAAGAACGCCCAGACAGGCAAACCGCCCCCCACGGAACCCAATCTCTTACTTTAAGCCCCCGTCACCCTCGGGTCAACTCCCCCATGGATGGGGGCAGGGGGGCTGGAGCGAAGGTGCTAAGCGTCCTCCACCGGCTCCACCACCCGGCGGCAGTCGGGCAGCGAGGCTAGGAATATCTTGCCGTAGTTCTTGCTGCGCACGCGCGGATCGAGAATCACTACCATGCCCGTGTCCTGCTTCGAGCGGATCAAGCGGCCGAAGCCCTGCTTCAGCTTGATTACAGCGGCCGGAATCTGGTAGTCGCGGAAGGGGTTGCCGCCGGCGGTCCGGATGGCTTCGATTCGGGCTTCAGTGAGCGGGTGGTCGGGTACCGCGAACGGAAGTCGTGTTATGATTACGTTGGAAAGCGCTTCGCCCGGCACGTCGACACCCTGCCAGAAACTGTCCGTCCCGAACAGAACCGCGCGGGGATTCTCCTTGAACTTATCGAGCATCAGGCTCCGCGGCATTCCTTCCGCCTGGGAGTATAGCGCCATGTTCTTCTCGGCCAGCCAGGGACCGATCGCCGAGGCCACGCGCTTCATCATCGCATAGCTGGTGAACAAGACGAACGCGCGGCCATCGGTTCGCCCCACGTAGCGGCGAATCATCGCGGCCGCCTTCTGCTCATAGAGTTGGCTCTGCCGGCTGGGGTCGGGCATCCCGTCGGGAAGAATCAACTGGGCCTGGCGTTGATAATCGAAGGGGCTGCCCAGGCAGAGCGATTCGGCCTGCGTAACGCCGACCCGCGACTTGAAATAATCGAACGAGCCCGTGCCGGTGGCCAGCGTGGCACTGGTCATCACCACGGTGGAGACTTTTTGGAAGAGGTGTTCGCGCAGGACGGGCCTGACGTCGACCGGCGCGGCACACAGCTTGACCTGCCGCCCGTAGCGGCGTTGGTGGGCTTCTATCCAATAGACGGAATCGTCGAGTTGCTGCCGGCGCCATTCTTCCACCTGCTCGCTCAAGGCCGAGAGCCGGTTGGCGGCCGAGCCGAAGTCCTGCCGCTCTTCCGGATTTTTCAGGCTCTTGGCGTGGTCGCGGATCATGCCGGACAGCTTGTCGAGCGACCCGCCCAACGGATTGGCAACGATTTCCGGTTCCTGCACCCGCCCGTTGCCGCCGCTTTGATGATCGAGCCAGTTGTCCACGCTGGCAAAGAACTCATCGGCCCGATGCCGGCACTTCATCACCTGCTGCTGGAGCGAACCCAGCCTGTTTTTAACCAGCAGCCCCCGATTGCGGCGGTCGTTGTAGAGCCGGTTCAAATTGTATTCCACCTGACCGTTGGAAACCGCCAGCCCGAGATGCTCGCCGGCCACCGCTTCCATGTTGTGTGCTTCGTCGAAGATCAGCACGTCATAGTCGGGCAGCAGGCTGGCGCCGGCCATCCTCAGCGCGATATCGCTGAAGAGCAGGGCATGGTTGACGACCAGTATCTGTGCGTTGGCCACCCGGCGTCGGGCCTGGTAGTAGAAGCAACTGGCGTGAGTGGAACATTGCCGGCCCATGCAGTTGCCGTGGTCGCTCGATACCTCGTCCCAAACCTGGCGCATCGGCCGGTAGTCGAGATCGGCAAGCGATCCGTCGGACGTGCGCTTGGCCCAATCGCCGATCTGGCGGAGTTGGTCGAACTCCTCGTCGCCGCCGAAGAGGCTGGCCGCCCGCTCGATGGCATTTTTCAATCGTCGGCGGCTGAGGTAATTCGCCCGACCCTTGACCAGCACGGCGGTGAACTCCAGCGGGATAACGCTATTCAGCAGGGGCAAGTCCTTGCCCATCAGTTGCTCTTGCAGGCTGATCGTGTGCGTGGAGATTACCACGCGGCGTGGACGGGCGTCGTCGGGCTGGACATTGTCCTTCTTCGCTCTGGCCGTGGCCAAAATGGCGGGAACCAGATAGGCGAAGCTCTTGCCCACGCCCGTGCCCGCCTCCACAATCAGGTGTTGCTTCCGTTGGATCGCCCGGGCAACCGCCCCGGCCATCTCCATCTGCTCGGATCGGTGCTCGTAGTTTTTCAGTCGGGCGGCAATCCGGCCGT
>CAZDHN010000139.1:0-11395 GCA_964505115.1 uncultured Planctomycetaceae bacterium | reverse complement strand
GCTCGTTAGGTTTTCCGGACGGGCTCTACGAACCTCCGGATGACAAAACTGTCCGGCAGCGATTCGTTGTTACATACTGGAAGCTTCGGGTGGGGCTTGCGGAAAACTTTTTTGAGGCGTTCAAGAACGTGCTTATTGGACGGTCCTTCAACAATCCCCTTTGGCTTCCCAAACTCTGGGGCCCAGTGCCGTCCGGCGATGACGAGGAAGCAGCGCTAGGACATTGCCAAAACATTGTCAAAAAGGAGCGAAAGAGATTGCGTGCCGCGCAGCGAGCTTACTCAAAATTGCCGGATGTCGTGCGCCGTCTCGAAGCAGCCGAAGCCCAAGCGGAACTCGAATTGCAACGTGAGCGAGCCGAGATCGAGCGAACAGAACGACTTCTTGGGATCGAAATTTGATTAACCCTACCTGACTTTTAATTGATTGGAAAAGCGATGAATGATGTGATGAATAATGTGCTTGTGGCCAACGAAGCGACTTGCAGCGTATGCGGTCATCCTGTCCGAAACTGTACCTGCAAGAAGGCGACAGTGAACCAGAGCCAATTGGTGCCGATGCATTTCCCTGGCGATCCGCCGCTCACCGCAACCTGTAACAAGGCTACGGCAAACGCGAACGGCTTGGTATCGATGCCGTTTCCCGGCGACGACGGGGCAAATCTTCTGCCCGTCGTGAACCACGTCCGTAATCCGAATGGCGGTCCTGATCTTGTTTGCGTGCCGTTTCCCGGCGAGACTTTAATGTAGGACAGAACAATGTCAAAAGAACTGATTAGATCGCTGCCGGGTGGAGGACTCATTAAAGTCGAAGGCCTCAATTGGGACCTGACTCTGCCGAACGGTCGGCACCTTCGCGGCACTGCGCCGACCGATGCGGCTGCGAAAGAAGCTGCAATGGATCAGTACAAGGATTGGGCTTTTGAACGTTGGATGGCGGGTTCGCCCCTGGCCGGGCAGCGGTTCGTTTGCAGCCTGAAATAACAAGGGGTGCGCCGTTTGTTTGAGGCGGCGTGTAGCTCCCGGCAGTAGCAACCTGCCGGTGAGTCCCGGCGGCTGGGGTGGTTTCCTTTTCTTTTCCGCCCTGGTTGCCGACCCCTTTTTCTTTTCTATTGGAGTGGAGCGGCGACCGGGGGCGCGTAGCCCAAAGCTGTTATGGCGTTGATCGCCGGTCGCCGTTTTTTCTTCTCTGCCTCTCTCAACGCTGCGCCCCGAAACACCAAACGCTTTTCCTACTTCATCGCGGGACCGGCGAGCGGACGGTTTTAAGGTAGGGCCCCCGGGCCCTACCTTAACTCCTTGCCCCTTTGATAGTCGCTGCCGTTCCTTTGCTTCTGTCTTGAACTTTGCTTGTAGCTTCTTAGATCGGGCCCGGCGATTAGAAGCCTTAGGGCCCTCGGGCCCTACCCCTATAGCATTCTTTCCTTTGGGCCGGCGAGCAGAAACATCCGGGCCCGTGGGCCCTAATGTTAGATCATGCCCGTCCCTTTCACTCCGAGACGGCGGGGGCACCCACATCATCCACCCCCGTATACTCTTAGGGGGTGTCGTGTCCTGAAGCCAAACATCGAACCCCCCGGTTTTCGGCCCCGCCTAAGCCCCTGTAGAGCCTGGGGGCATAACCTTCCCCCGCCCGTGTCCGAGGGCCTTATGCGGCCTTCTAGCCCTCTTCTCGGGGCTGTTTCGGGAGTAGTCTATCCCTGCGGGGACCGTCCGGGGATCGGACAGAGAGAAGGCCGAAAAACGGGAGTAGGCTACTCCCGCAAGCCCCGATAAACGCTGTTTTTCGAGGGTTTCGAGAAGAGGGGCCGAAGTGGGTCTCGCCCTAGAAAACACGACATTTTAGTGGTTTTTGGCCGAATCCGAGAATTATTAAAAGTCCGTTGCTCTAGCCAACTGAGCTACAGCCTCCAAGTGTTCCTGCCCTTCAATTAGACCCACAAAGCCCTCTTCGGACAAGGCCCTCCCGGATTGGCGGCAGTCTTCAGCGGAGTGGCCGTGCCCGGCGTTGATTGACGGCCACCGCCCCCTACCCACCCATGGGCAACAGAAAAGCCCCACCGGAACAAACCGATGGGGCTTTGTGATTTCAGAATTGCGGGACCGAGAAACTACCTCCGCCGTCTCCGGGCACAGGCGAACAGACCGGCGGCACCCAGTAGGAGCAGGATGAGGGTGGAGGGCTCGGGGATGCCTGAGGTTGTTGGATACTTATTGGCCAAATAGTCGTATGTCTGATTCCACTCGGTGGAACCTGGTGCCAAGTAGGTGTCGTAGATCAACAGTTCAGCAAAATATCCCTGTAAGTATGCGTCGCCGGATCCGTCCATGACCTGGGCAACATCCGTGCCCTCTGCTCCCACAACTATGGCTGTTTGAGAGCCAGGCAACGTCAGCAAAGGAGGGCTGCTCCCAACTTGTTGGTTTCCCCGATAGAGTTCGGCAGCCCCGCCAGACGAGAAGTCCAGAGCGTACGAGCCGATTTGCCACGCGTTTGTACCCACACCTACTATGCCACCGGTCTCTTCAGACACCGATGGCGAGCCAGGCGATCTCAAAGTCAGACCATGAAAACTCTGGCTAAACCCCGCCGCGTAATAGTGGTTGAAGATGGGATTGGAAACGCCGATGGCGTCCGTCTTGATGACCGCAAACGCTGTCGACGAACGAAGGTCTATAGGGCTCGACGGCCCAACATGAGCCATCCAAGCCAGTGCATGATCGCCGTTGAACCTCAAAGCTGGCTGACCGTCAACCACATTCGTGTAGTAGATGGGTGCCCTAGCATCGGTAAGATCGCGGTTATTCGTGCTGCTGTCACCCCAAGTTTGCACTAAGTCGCCATTCTGTGCTAGCGTCGTGCCAGCATCAGAATACACTTCCGCCCCGGCATTTAGCCACATCGCAAGATCCACTTGATAGGGATCAGCTTGAATATCGCACGACAAGGCAAAAAATGCCAAAGCGATTTGTAGACCGGCCAGAAGATGGTGTCTTGGTGTCATGTGTTCGTCCCTGGTTTTGCTAGCGGAAGCACGCAGCATGTTGAATAGCCAACATCCCGAGCATCAAGGTAGGTAGTAGAAGTTTGATCGTCGCCCCCGCCCGTGTCAACAGTTTGGGGCCAATTTCCCTAAAATCCACTCTACTCAGGGGGTTCGCCCTGCTGGCAGGGGAGGCTGGTCAGAATCCTCGATCCTGCCCGGCTCCAAGCAATTGCACTCACCCTACCCGACGATATGGCAACCGCCTCAGAGAACCCGGCTCTGCCGGGGGACGGGTGGCGTTGGGGACCGGCGTTGATTGGCAGTTCCTACAATCCCCCGGCGGAGCCGGGGGCTGAGGGAAACGCACGAAGCACTACGGCTTCTTCTTACCCTTCCCGGCGTAGAAGCGGGCGAGGTTGATGCCGCCGCGGAGTTCTTCCTCCATTAGCTTGAGCCGGGATTCCAGCCGCTCGACTTTGCGCTGGAGCATGGGGAGGATGTTGCGTTTTTCGTCCTCCGGGCCGGGACGTGGCACGGCCGGGTAGCCGAGGTGCCGCTGCAAGGCGGCGAACAGATAAAGCGGGTCCTTGCGGCGGTTGGCCAGGGCGATCTTGCCTTCCTTCTCGCCAAACAGGATCGGCTTGCCCGGCTCGCCACGCACGTTGCGGTAGTGTTCGCTGCGGACGTAGATCATGTCGGCGAAGTCGATCAGCCCGACCTGACGCCGAACGGTCACGATCCACTCGCTCCAGGCGCCTTCGAACAACGGGTCCTTGGCCACGGCTTCCAGGCCGCGGTCGTATCCCAGCCGGTTGCGGCAAAGGGTTTCGAACTGGTAGAGGAACACCCCCTGCGGCGAGGCGCCCTTGGCGCGATACCCGGCCTCGTTTTCGAGGATTTCCAAGGCGGTACGGAAATCGAACTTGCCTTCCGCCCGCTCCGCCTCGGCGACCACGTAGGCTTGGAAGGCCGAGAAGTAGTGGCTCAGATGCGCCATGGCCGTGGCGAACCCGCCGGTCATCAGCAGTTCGGCCGACATGTACTCCAACGCCATGGGCAGTTTGGTCGTGGAGAGTATCTCCTGGCGGACGGCCACCAGCAGATCCTGCGTCGACATCCCTTGTTGCATCCTTTCGCGCACGGTGCGAAAGAAATAAGCCTGCTCGACGTACTCCTCACGATCCAGCGTCACGTTACAGCCTGTTGAAGAAGGGGTGAATTATCGTCCTGGTTCAAACGCAGGTAGAAGTTAGCCCGGTCGCCGGGTGCCACTGCTGGCTTGCCCAGCAGTGCGAATCACAACGGCCGCCAAGGCACTGCTGGACAAGCCAGCAGTGGCACCCCGTGACCACCCATCAAACAGGATGTGACAGAGTACTTGTCCGAGTGCATCATGCTGAAGCATAACCTACGACTTCCCACCTACAAAGTCCATCCCTTGCGATACTCGCGGCGGAGGAACTCGTCGGCCTCGGGCGCGCCGGGGACCTTGAGATTGACCGGGTCCCAGTTGATCTTGCGGCCGAGTCGGAAGGCGACATTGCCCAACAGGACGGACTCCGTCACCGCGCCCGAGTAGTCGAAGTTGCAGGTGGTCGGGCTGCCCGTCTTGCAAGCCTGAATCCATTCCTTGTGGTGCCCGATCGAGTTGGGGATGCTTGGTTCGGGCGGCTTGTAGTCGGCAAACTTTTTCTCGGGCAGGAGCACTCGCTTGGGATAGCTGACGGCCAGCGTCCCCTTGTCGCCGATGAAGGCACCCCAGGCCCAGGTTGGCAGCTTCTTCTCGGCCCAGACGGCCGGCATCTCGCGGCCCTGCGACCAGGTGAGCACGGCCGGCGGCATGTCGCCTCGGGCGGGAAACTCGTAGCGGATGTCCAGCTTGGCGGGCGTGCTTTCCGCATGAACGGGTGAGCCGCTTGCTTCGATGGTGGTCGGGTATCGCAGGTCGAGCGCCCAGAACCCCAGGTCGTAATAGTGGCAGCCCATGTTCCCCAGGCTCCCGCCACCGAAGTCCCACCAGTAGTGCCAGTCGTGCGGCACGTAGCATGGATGATACGGCCGGTAGGGCGCCGGGCCGAGCCAGACGTCCCAATCGAGGCCCTTTGGCACGGGCGGAGTTTCCTTGGGGCGGTCGCCGGCGCCGCGCCCCTTGCGGCTCCAGATGTGGAACGCGCGAACCGGCCCGATCGCGCCGCCTTTGACCAACTCGACGATGCGGCGGAAGTTGTCGCAGGCGTGGATTTGCGTGCCCATCTGCGTGGCCAGCTTCTTTTCGGCGGCCACCTTGGCGGCAACCCGAGCCTCGAAGACCGAGTGCGAGAGGGGCTTCTCGCAGTAGCAGTGCTTGCCCATCCGCATGGCCGTCACGCTGGCCGGCGCGTGGATGTGGTTGGGCGTGGCGACCACGACGGCGTCGATCTGGCTGTCTATCTCGTCGAGCATCTTGCGATAGTCGACGAACTGCTTCGCCTTCGGGAATTTCTTGAAGCTACCGGCCGCGCGGCGGAAGTCGGCATCGCACAAGGCGACGATGTTCTCGCCGGCCACGCCCGCCAGGTCGCTGGCCCCGCGTCCACCCGCCCCGATACAGGCGATGTTAAGCTTCTCGTTGGGCGACTTATCCGCCCCCAGCCCAATGCGGCCGGATGTCCAAAGCCCGACCCCGGCAATGGTCGAGTTACGCAGCAGTTGACGACGATTGAGATGGTTCGACATGGCTTGGTTCTCCAAAACTGGTTTTGGTTTTCGATTGTGCGCCAATGCCCTGGCAACGCCGGGCAAGCCCGGCCGCTAAATTATCGAGCCAGTGGCGCAAACCCACGCGCGTCCGACCTCCGATTTCCGACTTCCGACCTATAGGGTCCATCCTTGGCGATACGTACGGTTGATGAACTTGTCGGCTTCGGGGCAGTTGGTTGCCTTGAGGTTCTCGGCATCCCACTGGAGTTTCTTGCCGGTGCGATAGGCGACGGTGCCCAACAGGACCGTCTCGCTCAGCGCGCCGGAGTAATCGAAGTTACAGGTGGTCGGCCCGCCCGTCTTGCAGGCTTCGGTCCATTCCTTGTGATGTCCGAGCGAGTCGGGGATTGTGGGCTCGGGTCGCTTGTAGTCGGCAAACTTATCTTTCGGCAACAGTCGATGCCAACCGTAATGCGCAGCCAGAAGCCCCTTATCGCCGACGAACAGAATGGCGTATTTCTCCTTGTCGATGCCCTCTTGTTGGCAGATCTCCGGCAGGTCGTGGTTAATGTGCCAGGAGACCTTGACCGGCGGGGCGTCGGCTCGGGCGGGAAACTGCCATCGGCATTTGATCGACCGGGCGACCGATTCCGGATGCGGCGGCGTGCCGGAGGCTTCGGCGCTGGTCGGATAGCGAAGCCCCAATGCCCAGAAGGGCAGATCGAGGAAGTGGCAGCCGAAATCGCCCATCGTGCCGTTGCCGAAATCCCACCAGCCACGCCACGAGCCCGGACAGTAGCAGGGGTGATACGGCCGATAGGGAGCCGGGCCCAACCAGAGGTCCCAATCGAGTTCCTTGGGGACTGGCGGAGTGTCGGTCGGCCGGTCGCGGTTCTTGCCGTCGGCGGGGCTCTTTCGACCAATCCAGCAGATAACCTCCCGAACCGGCCCGATCGCGCCGGACTGGACCAACTCGACCACGCGACGATAGTTGGCGCCCGCGTGAATTTGCGTGCCTAGTTGCGTGACGAGCTTGTTCTTCTTGGCCAACTCGCGCATCGCCCGAGTTTCGTTGAGCTTGTTGCTCATGGGCTTTTCGCAGTAGCAGTGTTTACCCATCCGCATGGCCATCATGGCGGCCGGGGCGTGGGTGTGGTCGGGCGTGCTGACCACCACGGCGTCGATCTGGTTGCCGATCTTGTCGAGCATCTTGCGGAAGTCGATGAACTTCTCGGCCTTGGGCAACTTGGCGTACGACGCGGCGGCAACACGCTGGTCGACGTCGCACAGCGCCACGATGTTCTCCTTCGTGCCGACAACGCCGTTGACGTTCGCCGAGCCGCGACGCCCGACCCCGATACAGGCAATGTTCAGCTTCTCATTTGGCGATTTATCGGCCCCGAGCCCGATCCGGCCGGATGTCCAGACCGCCACGCCGGCCAGAGCCGAGTTGCGCAGCAGTTGACGGCGAGTGAAATGGTTCGACATGCCTTGGTTCTCCAAAACTGGTGTTGGTTTTCGATCGGGTGGCAATGTTCACCAAACGCCGGGCAAGCCCGGCCGCTAAATAGGCGCTCGAAACCCGCACGCGTCCGACTTCCGACTTCCGACCTATAACTTCCATCCCTCGCGATACTGGCGTTTGATAAACTTATCGGCCTCGGGGCAATTGACGGCCTTGAGGTTCTTGGCGTCCCAGACCAGCTTGCGGCCGGTGCGCAGCGCCACGTTGCTCAACAGGGCCGCCTCGGTAAGCGTGCCCGAGTAGTCGAAGTTGCAGGTGGTCTGTCCGCCCGTCTTGCAGGCTTCGATCCATTCCTTGTGGTGTCCGATCGAGTCGGGGATGAACGGGTCGGGCTTCTTGAAATCGGCGAACTTCGACTCGGGCAACAATTGGTGGCGGCCGTAGTCGGCAATCAACATGCCGTCGGAACCGATAAACAACACGGCACTCTTATACGGTGGGATCTTCTTCTCTTTGACGAAGGCCGGGTAGCCGCCGCCGTTGTACCAAGTGAGCTTGACCGGCGGCAGGTCGCCGCGGGAAGGATACTCGTGCTTGCTGATCGTCCAGCGCGAGGCGCTTTCCGGATGCACGGGCCCTTGCGACTCGACGGTGGTCGGATGCCGCAGCTTCAGCGCCCAGAATGCCAGATCGCAGAAGTGGCAGAAGAAGTCGCCCAACTGCCCGTTGGCGAAGTTCCACCAGTATCGCCAAGCGAACGGCGCGTAGGCCTTGTTGTATGGCCGGTAGGCGGCCGGGCCGAGCCAGAGGTCCCAATCGAGCGTGGCGGGAACCGGCGGCGTGTCGGTGGGGGCGTCGGGTTGGTCCATGTTGGTCGGCACGGGCGGGCCGTTGAAATTCGCGCCCAGCCAGACATGCACTTCGCCGACCGAGCCGATCGCGCCCGACTGCACCAGCTCAACCGCGCGACGGTAGTTCCCCCCGGCGTGAATCTGCGTACCCATCTGGGTGACGACCTTGTTCTTCTTGGCCGTCTCGATCATCAGCCGTGCCTCGTAGAGATTATGCGTCAGCGGCTTCTCGCAATAGCAGTGCTTGCCCATCTTCATGGCCATTACACCGGGAGGGGCGTGTGTGTGGTCGGGCGTGCCGATCACGACGGCGTCGATCTGCTTGTCCACTTCGGCCAGCATCTTGCGAAAATCCTTGAACCGCTTGGCCCTGGGGAATCGCTCGAAGGTTTTTCCGGCACGCGCTTCGTCGACGTCGCACAGCGCGACGAAGTTCTCGCTGGCGCAACCGTTCACGTCGGCTCCACCCCGACCGCCCACGCCGATGCCGGCCAGGTTCAGCTTTTCGTTGGGCGATTTATCCGCGCCTAGCCCGATTCGGCCCGATGTCCAGACCGCCACGCCCGCCAGCGTGGTGTTGCGCAGTAGTTCACGACGGTTAATTCGGTTCGACATTTTTGGTTCTCCAGGATTCGTATTGTTATTCGATTTGGTCCGGTTGGTATATGCATCCCTCAGCCCCCGGCTTTGCCGGGGGACCAGAACACGCATCGCCACCCAATCCCCCGGCAGAGCCGGGGGCTGAGGGCAGATGTTGGAAACGCTGTTCACAACCGCGCTTCCAACCTCCGACCTACAGCTCCCAGCCCTTGCGATACTCGCGCTGGACGTACTGGTTGGCCTCGGGCACGTTGGTCACTTTCATGTTGGCCGCGTCCCACTCGATCTTCTTACCTACTTTAAGCGCGATGTTGCCCAACAGGTAGGCCTCGGTCATCGGGCCGGAATAGCCGAAGTGGCAGCCGGTCTGGTCCTTCTCCTTGATCGCGCGGATCCAATCCTCGTGGATCTCGATCCGGCGCGGTAGTGTCGGCTTGGGCCACTCGTAGCCGGCGAAATCCTTGCTCGGCGAGGGCGGCCCGCCAACCATCATCCGGCCCTTGCTGCCGACGAACAGCGTGCCGTTGGAGCCGAACTCCTTGCCGTCGTTCAGTTCGGCGGGCGGTTTCTTGCCGCCATCGTACCAAACCAGTTTGACCGGCGGCTGCTTTCCCTTGGCGGGGAAATAGAATCGTATGATGCTCCAGCTTGGGAACGATTCCGGCTTCATGCCCGAGCACTCGGCCTCGACGGCCGTGGGAGCACCCAACTCCAACGCCCAAAATACGACGTTCATAATGTGCGGCGCGATGTCGCCCAACGCGCCGGTACCGAAATCCCACCAGCCACGCCACACGAACGGATGGTAGACCTGCTTGCCTTTGAACGGGCCCTCGGTGTATTTGTCCTTGAACGGTCGCATGGGGGCGGGACCGATCCATTGTTCCCAGTCGACGTGTTTCGGCAACGGGTCTTCGCCGGGCGGCCGGTCCTGACCTTGTGGCCAGATCGGCCGATTGGTCCAGCAATGCGCCTCGGTGACCGGGCCGATCGCGCCCGCCCTAATCGCCTCGACCGTGCGAATATGCGACTCGCTGCTTTGCGCGCCGGTCCCCATCTGCGTGACGAGCTTATTGGCCGCCGCGGTTTCTTTCATCACCCGGGCTTCGTGAATGGAATGGGTCAGCGGCTTCTCGCAGTAGACGTGCTTACCCAACTTCATGGCCATTACGCTGGCCGCCGCGTGACAGTGGTCGGGCGTACTGACCGTGACGGCATCGAGCGATTTCTCCGTCTCCAGCAGTTTTCGGAAGTCGCTGTACTTCCGCGCGGAGGAGAACCGCTTTCCGGCCGCGTCGAGCCGGTTCCGGTCGATGTCGCACAGCGCAACGATGTTCTGGCCGGCAAGGGCCATCATGTTGGCGTGACCTCGACCGCCGACGCCGATAATGCCGATGTTCAGTTTATCGTTTGCCGCTTGATCCTTGGCCAGCGACGCTCTCGCGTAGATGTCCGGCACGACGGCCGCAGCGCTGCCGACTGCCGCTTGACGCAAGAACTCCCGGCGATTCCAATGAACGCTCATAAGTGGGCTCCTTCCTTAGCGCGGCCGAGGCCGCAACCAAACGGAACGGTTCCGAAAAGATCGTTAACTCCTCAACGATGTTCGAGGTTGGATACTTGAGGTTATTGCCACGGGAGGTGGGCGTAAATTGGTGGGGGGTGGTGGGCTCTGGAACCTCTAGGTGTTAGGGTAACGTTTCCGTGCAAGCAATGCAATCACATAACTCGGGCGAAGTTCCGAGTTACACAACACGAGAGGGGATAGGCATCCACCCACAGGGTGCCACTGGCTCCGCCAGTGCTTCGATCGGCACGGACAGCGGATGGCTAGTTCGGGCAGACCGTGAATTGTGGGCAGATTGACACGCTATTGACGCACGTTCTTCCGATCTGCCATTCTCCCTTCCATACAAGACACGATGGAACGTTAACAAACGCCAAGGCACTGGCAGAGCCAGTGGCACCCAAATCGTCAGCAACCGACAGGAATTGACCGCGAATGACACCCACTCCCGACACACTCCAGGCCGCGTTGGCCGAACAGAGCATCGAACTGCCCGAAAAGCAGATCGAATTGCTGGAGCGATACTGCTCGCTGCTTTGGGAGTGGAACGCCAAGATCAACCTGACCCGGCATGGCGACTACCATAAGTTCGTCGCCCGCGATCTGGTCGACTGCCGGGCCTTCGAGCAGTGCCTTGAGCGGGACGAGCGAATCCTGGACGTGGGAACCGGCGGCGGCGTGCCGGGCGTGCCGCTGGCCATCCTGCGAGACGACCTGCGCGTGACGCTCAGCGAATCGATCGGCAAGAAAGCCCGGGCGGTGGCCGATATCGTCGAGCGGCTGGGGATCGACGTGCCGGTGCATCACGGTCGGGCGGAAGAGTTGCTGGTCCAGCGGAAGTTCAACACGCTGGTAGTTCGAGCGGTCGGCCCGATCCGCAAGCTGCTCGACTGGTTCGCCCCGCATTGGGATTCGTTTGACCGGCTGTTGATTCTGGCCGGCCCCTCTTGGGTCGAGCAGCGTGGCGAAGCCCGGCACCGCGGCCTGCTAAAGCGTTTCGCCCTGCGCCGCCGACTCGTCTACCCCATGCCCGACACGGGTGTCGAAAGCACGCTGCTGGAGATACGACCTCGTTAGGCGCTGGTGCGTTGGGTGCCACTGCTGGCTTGCCCAGCAGTGTTTTCGCGGGGTTCATGCCTCGCACTGCTGGACAAGCCAGCAGTGGCACCCGCGCGGTCACTATCAACTACCCACTAGCCCAAGTTCGCCAGTTGGCGGTGTGTTATCCCGGTTTTTGCGGGGCGGGC
>CAZDHN010000138.1:0-11407 GCA_964505115.1 uncultured Planctomycetaceae bacterium | reverse complement strand
CGCGTCGATCCAGTGTGCAATTTTTCTAACATACCGTGTGCAATGCAGTTACGGCAAATTCAACGATATTTGGGCAAGCCCGGCGCTCAATGGAGAGAGCGGCCGCCAAGAAAAGAAGCCGGACCCCCGCCACCTGTGAGGGCGGGAGCCCGGTTTGCCTCTTCTCCCGATACCGGCCCCTGCCGATAGCAGTCTTCTCTATTTTTTGGTGGCCAGGGGTTTTTTGTTAGCTTGCGAGGATCAATGGGCCTTGGGCGCCGGACCGACCCAAGTTCTGCCCGTGCCGTTCCAACGGAACGGATAGCGAGTGTTGTTGGAACTCCAGCCTGGCGAGAAATCGGCGTGAATCAGATCCGGGTTGTCTTTCGGACGGCTGTTTGAGAAGCCGAACCACTTCATCGTCTCGACTCGATGCTGCCGCTGGCTCGCCCGAAACTCAGCCCGGGCCCGAACCGCTACCTTTGGATCAGCATATTGACGCATCTGTTGTTCGTAGAACCACATTTCAGGCGTGGGCGTAATCTCGCCCGGCGAAATGCCGGCGCCGAATCCCATCGGCGTGTTGATTGGCTTGTCGGCCAAGGCCGGCGCGCCGACGAACAGCAGCCCGGCAAACGCGATCAAAATCAAAGACCTTTTCATACCCTAATCCCCCTCTGGCGGAGCTATAAGTCATTACGACGGCCGATCTCTCACGATACAAGTCTATCTCGTGGAGATACGCCTGCTCAGTCATTCGGCCAGTGCCCGGCTGTTAGATTAGACAGATTCTGACGAATATGCCGATTAGGGACGGCGAACGAGAAGATGGCGAATGAAGGCAGGCAGGGTAAGCGATTACGCCACCGGGCCACGGTGTACGTTCAGCAACCGGCGGTAGCCGCGAGCTTCGCCCTGGACAACCAGCACGTAGACGAGAGAGCCGGATTGCCAGGCCGACGTCGACCGTCCTCCGGTCATCAGCGCCGGCCGTAGCGGAGGGGCCGTCGAAAGGCCGGCCACGGGGCACTTGACCACGAACAAGGTGGCCTGAGTACCGCCCGGCGTGCTCATGTCGTAGGCCACCGCGCGGCAGCCAAGGAAACTGGGGACCCTGCGCCAGCGGATATCGGGCACCGCCACCACCTTGGGGCTGGGGGGGTACGCGCTTGGCGGGCTGGAGGTTTGCCAGGGATCGGATGAAGGCGTGTTGAAAAGGTCGATCGCCAGTTCCAGCACGTCCTGCCCGGTGTACTGGGTGGGTGCGTGCCAGTGCAACAGCGCGGCGACAAGTAGCGAGGCCGCAACTGCCGTGGCCCCCGCGACCGATAACAACACCCGACGCGACACGCGGCGGCCACCAGCCACCGGTTGGGGCATGGCGGGTTCGTCCGGCGTTACCTCGTCTGCAGAATCATCCTCGGCCCTTTCAGCCCGGGCGGCTTCCAAGCGAGCAAGAATGCGCTGTTCGAGCCCGTCGGGGACGGGCTGGTTCCGGAACACCTCGGCCAGCACGCCGTCTACCCGCTGCAAGCGCTCGAAGGCCGAGTCCAACTCGGCCCTGGCAGCCAACTCGGTAGCCAAAAACGCCAGGTCGGGGTCCGAGAGGTCGTCGCTACCCGGCCGGCAAGCCTCGATCGCTTCTACTATCCGCGGGTCTTGAGCAGGACCCGAGTCGCCGATCGTGTTGTCTTTCATCCTGCCATCCTCGCTCATTTGGCGGCACTCTGCTCGCGGCGCGTGTCTTGACGCCGCTGGAGTTCGAACAGCCTCGTCCGCAGGTGGCCCTTTGCCCTGGCTAACCGGCTCATCACCGTACCGATGGGCAA
Organism: uncultured Planctomycetaceae bacterium; assembly: GCA_964505115.1. Classification (GTDB taxonomy): domain Bacteria; phylum Planctomycetota; class Planctomycetia; order Pirellulales; family Thermoguttaceae; genus CAZDHN01. Next base: position 9,599 of record CAZDHN010000138.1, on the reverse strand, counting down.
CTCCAACCGTTCGGCAATCTGGCGATAGGAACAGTCTTCGTAGTAGAACATGGTTACCACCAACCGATGTTCGGCCGATAACTCGGCCAACGCTTGCCCGAGCCGCTCCCGGTCGATCTCTTCGTGGCCGGGTACTTCCTCGGGGATACTCTCGATATCCAACTTCGAATTTTCAGCCAACAGCGGACCGTGCCGCTGGCGGGATTTGAGGAACGCGTTCCTCAATATGGCAAACAACCAACCGCGTGCCGCCTCCGGTGCCCTGAGTTGTTCAAGCTTCTGTTGAGCGACCAGAAACACCTGTTGCGTCAGGTCCTCGGCGTCTGGTATCGAGCCGGCCAACCAGTAGGCGTATCGATAGACGGCCTGGTGGTGTTCGGCAACTAGTTGCGCAATATCCATCGCAGCGCGGTCGTCAACCATACTAGACCCTTATTTAGGAGCCCCGAAAACCCTAATTTATTCCCTAGTTTCCCCAAAAAAGATCGCGGGGTGGATTTTCTAAGAATAATTGTATCCGAGAGGGAATAAATTCCCAGCCACCCACCTCTCTAACATATAGGATTTGCGCGGGAATAGGTTCCCGCCGAAAATGGCAAGACCGCCGAAACAATAGGAAAGGTAGTTAAGATGAAGAAGCTTGCATTGTTTGTCATGCTGATGGGCCTTGGTATGTTCACGCTGGGTTGTGGCGAAGCCGAGAAGGCGAAGACCCCGCCGGCCGACGCGCCCGTCGTTGAGGAGGGGGCCGAGACCGATGCGCCCGCCGAAGAGGCTGACGCTCCCGCCGAGGAGAAGACTGACGCTCCGGCCGAGGAGAAGAAGGCCGAATAGTTTCGGTATCCGTACCGAACAACAGAACACCAGGGGAAGGGTGCCACCCGCGTGCCCTTCCCCTGTCTGTTGCGCGGCCAGTCCGCGATGCGCCACCTATAAAGCCGCGACCGGTGGTCGCGCGCTGGGTGCCACTGCTGGCTTGTCCAGCAGTGCGAAGTGCACTCGCCGCAAAGACACTGCTGGGCAAGCCAGCAGTGGCACCCTAGAACCACCCATCAAACAGGATGTAACAGACCGTTACGGCTTTTCGGGCTTGGGTACACGGCCGGCTTTGCCGTGGCGTTTTCGACGCTTGCCGCGTTGCTGCCGGGTTGCGTGTTCGATTTCGGCTTCGTCGACCGATTTACCCATCTGCTCGCGCATCTGGTCGATCCGGTCGCGCAGCGCGGCCGCCCGTTCAAATTCCAAGGCCTCGGCGGCGGCCAACATCTCGACTTCCAGCTCGTCCAGGTACTCCTCGGTTATGTACTGGGTATCCTTGGTTCGGCCCACCGCGGCGTTTGCTTCGGCGTGTGCGGTCGCTTCGGCCTCGATCCCGACGCGAATGCTTTTGCGGATCGTCTCGGGCGTGATGCCGTGTTCGGTGTTGTACGCCTCCTGCAAAGCGCGACGGCGACTAGTCTCGTCGATCGCGCGTTGCATCGAGTTGGTTACCTTGTCGGCATAAAGCATTACCTTGGCGTTCACGTTTCGGGCGGAACGCCCAATGGTCTGCATCAGCGAGGTTTCGCTGCGCAGAAAGCCCTCCTTGTCGGCGTCGAGAATGGCAACCAGCGAGACCTCGGGCAGGTCGAGCCCTTCGCGCAACAGGTTGACGCCGACCAGCACGTCGAAAAGTCCCTTCCGCAGGTCGCGGAGCAAGTCCACCCGCTCGAAGGCGTCCAACTCGCTGTGCAACCACTTGCAGCGGATGTCCTGCTTGCTGAAGTAGGCTGCCAGGTCCTCGGCCATCCGCTTGGTGAGCGTGGTAACCAGCACCCGTTCGCCGACAGCCGCCCGAGCGCGAATCTCTTCCAGTAGATGGGGAACCTGATTACGTGCGGGCGAGACCTCGATGAGCGGGTCGAGCAGTCCGGTCGGCCGAATCACCTGCTGGACAACCCGACCGCCGGTCTTTTCCAGCTCGTAGGGGCCCGGCGTTGCCGACACATAGACGGCCTGTGTCTTTTTCTTCTCCCATTCCTCGAAACGCATCGGCCGGTTGTCCAGCGCGCTGGGGAGCCGGAAACCGTGCTCGACGAGCGTTATCTTGCGACTCTGATCGCCGGCGAACATCCCGCGGACCTGCGGCACGGAAACGTGCGATTCGTCGACAAACAGCAGAAAATCCTTGGGAAAGAAGCTGAAGAGCGTGTCGGGCGCGGAGCCCGGCGGGCGACCGCTCAGGGGCTGGCTGTAGTTCTCGATCCCCGGACAGTAACCCACCTCTTGCATCATTTCGATGTCGAATCGGGTGCGGGCGCTGAGGCGTTGGGCCTCCAGCAGCTTGCCCTGCTTGCGGAACAATTCTAGCCGCTCGTTCAACTCCGCCTTGATTTCACCGATGGCGGCGGCGATACGTTCGTCGGGCAGCACGAAGTGTTTGGCGGGGTAGATGAACAACTGCTCCTCCCGGCTGATTACCTCGCCGCTGGTCGGGTTGATTAGCGAAAGCTGCTCGACCTCATCGCCCCAGAACTCGACCCGCATGGCGTACTGTTCGTAGGCGGGATAGATTTCCACGCAGTCGCCCCGCACGCGGAACTTGCCCGGCTCGAGCGAGACGTCGTTTCGCTCGTACTGGATATCGACCAGCTTGGCCAGGACGTTATCGCGGTCGATAACCTGGCCCGCGCTCAGCCCGACCATCATCGCCCGATAGTCCTCCGGCGACCCCAAGCCGTAAATGCAGGAAACGCTGGCCACGAGGATCACGTCGCGCCGGCTGACCAGCGCGCTGGTGGCGGCCAGACGCAGGCGGTCGATCTCCTGGTTGATCGAGGCATCTTTTTCGATGTAGATATCGCGTTGCGGGATGTAGGCTTCGGGCTGGTAGTAGTCGTAGTAGCTGACGAAATAACGCACGGCGTTGTGGGGGAAGAACTCCTTGAACTCGGCGTACAACTGGGCGGCCAGCGTTTTGTTGTGCGACATGACCAGCGCGGGCCGCCGTGCCTGCTGGATGACGTTTGCCATGGTGAACGTCTTGCCGGAGCCGGTCACGCCCATTAGCACCTGATCGGTCAGCCCGTCGCGGACGCCTTGCATCAAAGCTTCGATTGCCTGGGGTTGATCGCCGGCCGGCTGAAAAGGACTCTCAAGCTGAAACACCGATGTCGGCTCCTTCCCGTTTTACGAATTCGTTCATCTTCCCGCCAGGTTGTCTCCGCCGGGCATGGGGCGCAGGTACTCGCGCAGCCGTTCGACCGTCTTGGGGCCGATGCCGCGGACGCGGCGCAGATCGTCGTGATCGATGTAGGGTCCCTCGTCCTGGCGGGAGTCGATGATTCGCCGGGCCAGGGTCTCGCCCACGCCGGGTAATTGGGCCAACTCGGGCCACTCGGCCCGGTTAATATCGACCCGAAACGCGGCCGTTTGCGGCCGCGACCGATCCAGCTCGATCAGCCTTCCCCGCGGCCCGCCCTGCGAAACCCACCAGCCGGCCGTTCCCACAATGGCGGCCAGCACGCATAACGCCACGCCGGCCTGATCCATCCGCCGAATCAGCCATTCTCGACCAGCCGGTGCTTTGCGCGAATCGGGAGACATCCATAATAGTATGGCCGATCGTGCATCAAAACGCCAGATGCGGTAGACTGAGTGTTGGAGAAGGAGGAGGGATCAGGGGCCAGGGATCAGGGGCCAGGGATCAGGGGCCAGTATCTTGAAGGCACCTTAATGCCGAAATTCCGATCTGGTTCAAATTGATGCGTTCTTGGGTAACATGTGACAGTCCGTGTTAGCCCCGTCGCCTGCGACGGGAATTCAGCGGAAACCGCCCCGCTTTCCGGTCGCAGGCGACCGGGCTAACTGTTGGTGTTACCCACGTTTGAACCAGGCCCAAATTCCGACCCCTGGTCCCTGGTCCCTGGTCCCTGGTCCCTGGTCCCTAGCCCCTCTTCAGTTTTGGAGCGTGCGTTGAGTAAGGAATTTCATCAACAGACTTGGGACGACCGGCTCGATGCCGACTGGCTGGGCATCTTGCGGCTGGCGGTTCGCGAGGATTTGGGCGATACGGGCGATTGGACCACCAGGGCCTTGGTGTCCGACGAGGCCATCGGCCGCACGGCGGTTGTGGCTCGCCAGTCGGGCGTGGTGGCCGGCTTGCCGGGCGCGGAGACCGCCTTGGAACATTTCGATCCTCGGCTAGAGTGGCTGCCGGAGATTGAAGACGGCCGGTCGGTCGAGCCGGGAGTTTGCATCGCTCGCATCGAGGGCCCGGCCGGCAGCCTGTTGACGGCCGAGCGGACCGTGCTGAATCTGTTGGGGCGGCTTTCGGGAATCGCCTCGCTGACGCGACGATACGTCGACGCCGTACAAGAGACCGGCGCCCGAATCTTCGACACCCGCAAGACCACGCCCGGCTGGCGCCGTCTGGAGAAGTATGCCGTGCGCTGCGGCGGCGGTTGGAATCATCGCTCGGGTCTGTTCGAAGCGATTCTCATCAAAGACAACCACCTGGCATTTGGCGCTCAGGGCGAATCGGGCTCGCCATCGAGTTCGGATGCTGGTTCCACTTACACGCCGGCCGAGGCTGTCGAGCGCGCCCGGCGGTTCATTCAAGTCCACGTGCCGGAATCCGTCCGAGGCGGAATGATCATCGAGGTCGAGGTCGATACGCTCGATCAACTCGACGAGGTGCTCGAAGTGTCGCCCGACATTGTGCTCCTGGACAACATGAGCCCGGCCGAACTGCGCGAGGCGGTCACCCGACGCGACGCCTGCAAGCGGTCGATTGAACTGGAGGCCTCCGGCGGCGTTTCGATGGAGACGGTCCGCGCGATTGCCGCGGCGGGCGTGGATCGCATCAGCGTGGGCGCGCTAACGCACTCGGCCGCCTGTCTGGATTTGGGCTTCGACTGGCTCCCGTAACGGTTCGAGCCATCTTTTCACCTCACCCGCGTGAAAACCGGAAAGTGATTCATCGGCCGCCAGTGGTCTGTATCAGCCACGGTGGTGGGTGCCACTGGCGTCTCGCCAGTGCAATGCAGACCGGGGCTTGCTCGTTGGTGTTCCAGGAGATCGCCGAGCGTGTGCGGATTCCCGCTTGTGGGGCCACAAATCGGTAGACGCGCGGCGGGCTCTGGAAACACCAACTAACAAGCTCCGGGCTAATCAGCACTGGCGAGACGCCAGTGGCACCCTGCGACGATCAATCACCGCTCAGGCACTGCTGGGCAAGCCAGCAGTGGCGAGTCATCTCTTTTCTACAGAACCCGCCAATGGTGGCAGTTGCCGCCGGTCATCAATGCGGCGTTTTGGCAACGGTCCGAGCCACGTTTCTTGCGTATTTTCCAGTCATCCGGCGCAGTCGACCGGTCGGTCCGGAGCTAGGCCGCGCGGACGCGTTTAACGATTTGACTGTTGGCGGGGCCGAACTATATTTCCGATGTGCCGGCGCCTTGGGGAGGGGCGTGGGCATCCGGCGCAGCGGGGATAGCTGGGAGCTAGAGGGGACCTCGCTGCGCCACTTTTTTATTGTCGTCACGCCCAGTAAATCGCCCTTGTGAAATCGACACCGGAGCCCCGGCCGCAAGACGATCTTTCCGACCGCTTCAGAGTGAGAGTTCCGTGAAAAGGTGTTGCGTGAAGAGTCGCCGAATAATGCCGAGTCGACGTTTCGCGGCCGGCTTCTCGCTGGTCGAAGCGTTGGTGGCATTGACGATAACCGCCGTGGCCGGCTCGGCGTTGTTGTTGGGTATCGACACATCGCTGGATACGACCAACGAGGCGCTGGAGCAGACGATCGCCATCGGCATGGCCCAGCAATTGGTGGATGAAGTGCTGGGCGCCCAATACACGGCCGCGATGGACGGCGATGCGCTTCCCAACTACGACCCCGATTTCTACGACCCGGATGACGCCCGTTTCGCGATTACAGGGGATCGGGAGTTCTTCGAGGATATCGACGATTACAACGAGTACACGAACCAGCCGCCAGAAGATTGTTATGGCGTGGATTTGGGTAGCGACGACGGCGAAGGCGACGAGCGTCATCCCAACTTCAGGGCTCCGGCCGGACTGTTTTCCAACTGGCGGCGGCAGATACAAGTCTATTACGTCAGTTCGACCGACCTGACAACACCCCTCGCCGCCGGTCAGACGAGCGACTATCGCGCGGTCGAAGTCCGCGTTCTCTACAAGGACCCTGAACGAGGCTGGCGAGAATTGACCCGGCTTCAACAGGTGGTAGCCTATGTTCCTCCCATCCAATAGGCCCCGCCGTCGAGCCGGGCTGACGTTGCTGGAATTGTTGATGGCCGTCGCCATCATGGTAATGACGGTCGGTGCCTTGGGCGCCCTGGCCAAGGCGGTGCAGTTGAGTTCCGAATACGGCGAAGGCCACGCCGAGGCGACTCAGCACGCCCGGGTTATCCTGGAGCGAATCTCCCGCAAGGTCCAGGAAGCCAACGCCAACGATCTGTTTCCCGGCTTCATCGTGGTTTCCCAGACGGCCGGCGGCTGGCGATTTCCCGACACGCTGGTGATTTGGAGTTCCGACGAAGAGCCGTACGACGAAAACGGTGCCCCCCGCCTACCCCGCTACGAGGAACTCGTGATCTACACCCCGTATGCAGTCGATGCGGAAGATAGCGGGAATCCGAAGGGGCTTGTGGAAATAACGTTGCCTGACGATACGACCGTCGTGCCGTCGGTCGACGACGAGGCGGCTTGGGAAACCCTAATCGCCGCGGCGAAGGAATCGAACAGCGCTAAGCGAGTCACGCTAACGGAACTGCTGCGAACCAGCTTGGTTGACGACTTGCCGGGCTCCTCGCGGTTGGCGGCGGTCCGCTTCGAGTCGCGCTTGCGGCCGTCGGACGACGATTGGGGCCTATACAAGGGCGGAAACACAAGTTGGGAAAACCTGCCCTGGGCGCAAGGGATCTACGGTCACAAGACCGGGCTGCGGCAGGCTTGGCTGAGGACCGAACTGCAACTGATGCCCGGCAGAGCCGTGGCCGACGCCGATCCCGACGGCCAGCAGGCGGTTGCGTTCTTCGGCTCGGCCAGCTTGTACTACGAGTTGGAGCAGTGAGAGGAGCAGCATGAAACAGCGGAGACGCCGAGCAATCGCCACGGTCGTGGTATTGTTGCTGATTTCGATTACGCTGGCGCTGTCGTACTCGATTATGCGCTCGCAGAGCACCAACATCCGAATTCAGCAGAACTCCAAACGCCGCACGGTAACCCGCCAGTCGGCTCGGAGTGTCGCCCACATGGGCATGAAAGTGGCGTTGGAAGAGATGTACAAGGCCGACTGGGCGAACGACGACGCCGGCGTCGATCTTGTGTTGCGGTCGCAGGTCAACGCTTTTCAAAGATACGAGGTGACCTATACCACGGGCGACCCGACGCTCGATTCGGATGACGCCGATTACGAAGAGTGGCCTTATCGCGTCACGCTGCTATCGACCGGCCATGCGGCCGATCCGGAGAATCCCAGCCACGAGTGGACCCACCGGATCAGGGCCGTTGTTCAGCTTGTTCCGCGGAAGTTGGTGGACGAGCCGAGCGACTGGGAGAAGATGGGCAAGTACACCATATACCAATACAAAGAGGCGGATTTCGAGGTCAACGTTCCTTACCGCATTGAGGGCCCCGTACGCGTTCAGAAGGAGTTGAAACTGGCCGAAAAGGACAAGAACCTCAAGTGGGAAGACGACCCGCGAACCCGCTACCTGGCCGATTTGAACCTGATGCGTCTGGCCGACATGCCCGACTGGCGTCCGCTGAACGAACCATCAGGCGACAGCGACAGCAAGACGGTCTATCTACCCTACTCCAAACAGGAGTCCGGATTGATCACGCTGCTGAACGACTCGATGAGCATCCCCACGCACGATTCGGCGAAAGACGAGGCCTCCGGTTGGAATCATCCCGGCCGGGTGGAAACGTATCAATTGTATCCTGGCGGAGAGTACTACTCGGTCAAGATTGTGTCCTGGTACATGCACAACGTCACGTTGGAGCCCGAGCCGGAAACTAACCCGCTGGGCATCTACTACAGCACGTATCAGGTAATTCTCTACGACAACGTAACGATACGCGGAACACTGATAACCAAATCCGGCGCCGGCGGCGACATGCAGGTTTACGGCAAGAACGTTCACTTGGAACCACACCCACTTCCGCCGCTGGACGGAACCGACTCGCCCATCTGGCTGCCGACCGCCGTGCTTGGCGACGACTGGCGTATCCATTCCGGCGCCGAGGGCAGTCTCACCGGGTTCTTCACCGTGTGGGACGACTTCGAGGTCAGAGCCGCTTGGCAGTCGGAAGCCGTCGAGATGACGGTCTCGGCGGGCGAATCGGGCTGGCGGCTGGGTGTGTTTCTGGCGAGCCGCTTGTCTTACAAAGGCGCCGAGCATTTGGCCAGTATGGTCGCGGCCGGCGCCGTCACGGTCGACGGCGACGTCGAGGGGCCCGATCATCAACTAAGCACCGGTCAGACGGTAACCTATCGTCCCATGGTCATTCAGGGCCATGTGGTGGCCAAAACGGTCTTGATCCGCGGCCGGAACAACTGGATCAAGGACAAGGACTGGTGGAAGGATCGATACGACGACTTCGAGGACCAGGAAGGCCAGGCGGACGGCGAGACGCACTTTCCCGTCTGGCTCCACGAGGCCCAGGGCCTGGATCCCAATCCGCCGTTGGTCGTGCGCGACACGACCTATCGGCCGAACGATACACCCAGCGGCAGTGCCACAATAGCCGAGGCGTCGCCCTCCTCCGGCGATACCACGTGCGATATCAGCAGTAGCGACCCCGAACTGATGCCGATCGGTGCCCGATTCAAGGTTACCACGGCTGGAAACGATAGAGTATATACGGTAACGGGGCGGACGCCGGCAGCGAGCGGCCCCACCACCAGCATCAGCTTTTCGCCGGCTTGGGGGTCACCCACGCCCAGCGCAAACGACGGAATATTGCTATTGCCGGGCGAATCGTTGGCCGAGGTGAAGCCGACCTACTATTGGAATAACTATAACGAGCCGATCTTTGTGCCTCATCCCGACGATGAGGGGCTCAAGTGGAAACTGCTGAAATGGACCGATAACCCGCCTGATTCAGACGAAGAGGAGTGAGAAATGTCTCGCCGAACCGGTTGGACGATACTGATCGTCGCAAACGTTCTATGTTATTGCGTGCTAAGCTTTTATCAGGCTTCTGACGCCGCGCCGTCGACAACGAAGCTGCCCTTCGCCAACGCGGTGGAGCAGCGCTTCGAGATGATCGGCCAGCTCAGAGAGATCCGTACACTACTGAAAGAGCAAAACTCATTGGCTCGAGAGCAGTTGATGCTGTTGCGCTCCGCTAACCAGAAAGTGGCGGCGGGCGGGCCGGAACGTCGCTGAAGAAGCAGTAGTGAGTAGTGGATTAGTAGTGGGTAGTTGATAGTTGATAGTCGGCAGTGGATACACTAGCGGCTTGGCTGATGCCGTTTCCTCCTGGAAAAAAGCTGATAGCTGTCGGCTGATAGCTTACGGTTTGAGATAGTAATTGTGGTTCATCCGGTTGAAGCGTAGCTGGGCCACGGGATCGCCAACATTAGGGTG